>PUNU01000021.1 GCA_003551865.1 Syntrophomonadaceae bacterium | reverse complement strand
GGGGTGGCCTTCATGATTACCGGCCGTTTAACCCGCAAGGACGCCCTGCCCTTCGCCCCCTTCTTATCGATCGCCGCCTTAATCCAGGTGCTCTGGCGTGAAGCGCTGTGGGCCTGGTACAGCAGTTTGTTGCCCTGAAATGAATTTCATTGCTTTGCCCTGTATTCGCTAAAGTAAAGTGGCCCGGCACGGTGTGGAGTTTTCATAAAATTGACATGGATGCCGAAGCAGACTCTTCTCCCTCTCCCCCGGTGGGAGAGGGTCGGGGTGAGGGGGTATAATTCTCCACCCTTGAGCGCTTTGAAGTTATGGCGGCGAAACTTTCATCCGGGCGGAAACAATACCCGGAGGTATAGTCTTTAAGAGCAATCAACACGACAAAATAACTGTCAGGGAGCTGGCAAGTGGTCAAATCAATACGGGACAGCATGAACGGCTACACTTTTATCGAACTGCTGGTAGCGATCACCATTTTGGGACTGGTCATTGCCCCCTTTCTCGGCCTTTTCTCCACCGCGTTCCTCTCGATCAGTGGATCGGGCAAGCAAACCACCGCCGTAAACCTGGGACGGGAGCAGATGGAAAACGTCAGGGCGCTCGGCTACCCGTCCGTTTACGAGCTTTACCGGCAGGGGAAAAACCCCGCCCTCTATGAAGATGAAATACCCGGTTACCCCGGCTTTAGAAGGGCCACCACGGTGGAGCCCTTCTATTTTGATCTCGATGGCCTTTCCCCTCCCGCCCTGGAGCTGATGTTAATTGAAGTAACAGTTTCCTGGGAACAGCGGGACCGTGAGCACGAGGTAAGCTTGGCCAGCTACCTCGCATCGGACAAACCCGGAGGTGACAGCGATCAAGAACAACCCTGAAAGCGGCCTCACCCTGGTTGAACTGCTGGTCACCCTGGCCATAATTGGCTTTGTTATAACAGCCGTCTACACATTTTACCTTTCCGGCCTTTCCGGCTGGAAGCGGAGCACCGACCGCATGGAATACCAGCAGAATGCCCGCATCGCCATGGATAAAATGGTCCGCGACCTGCGCTATGCCTGCGCGGTCGAACTGCAGGAACCGGCCGAAGAAGGCCTCTACCGGGAAATACTGTTTAAGGTGCCCGGGGAAAGCAGGACCCTGCGCTTCTGCCGGCTGGGGCAGAACCTGGTCAAAAACACCAGCCCCACCAGCCATTATCACCTGGTCGTGGCCCTGGGCATCACCGATCTGCTGTTTGCTCTCAATGAAAACGGGGTGGTAACGATCACCATAACCGCCGGCTCGGAGAAAGGCTCTTTTACCCTGACCAGCAGTATCCGCCCCCGCAACCTTCAACCGGAAGCGGGTGAATACGGTGATTAAAACGGGCCGAATATTCGTTAAGCAGGAAAGCGGTATGGCCCTGGTGCTGGTCCTTGTTTTTACCGGCCTGCTCATGGCCCTGGGAGGGGCCCTTTTAAGCCACGCGGTAAGCGAAATATTTATCGCCAAATACCAGGGGCAGGATACCGGCAAGCACTATATCGCCGAATCAGGCATTGAAGTGGGCATCGCCGCTTTAAAAAGTGACTTTTCTTACGACCGTGAGATCACCGGTTCCCTGGGCGAAGGTCATTTTGTGGTCGTCTTTGAAGACACGGGTGAAGAAAAGAAGCTGATCACCTCCACCGGGTATATCGGGGACTATATGACCATTTTGCAGGTCCTAATCGAATACGACCATGCCGGGGGCAGCTTTACAGTGGAGTGGTTAAGGCCGCAGACCATAGATTAAACAGGTAGCGGCAGTTATTTTTAAAGCACAATTACAGCAGCCTTTTGGCTGACTCAAGAGGGGTGCAGCGCGATAAACCGAAAAGAAAGTAAGCCTTTGTCCGCGGAACACTGTCCTTACAGATACCGGGGCCGTTATTCGCCGATCGGTCTGGACCTGGGCAGTGCCTTTATCAAGATGCTCCAGCTTCGCCGCTCGGGCGGCGGGGAAGCCGTCCACTGCCTGGCGGCCGCGCCCGCCCCGGCCGGTGCGCTAAAAAACGGCCGCATCAGCTCACCCGGCCTGCTCGCCGAACGCTTAAAACAGCTCAGGCTGAAGCATCCCTGGCATAAAAACCGGGTAAACATCTGCCTCGGGCTGCAGAGCTTTTACCTGCGCCGGGTCAAACTGCCGGCGATGAAAGAAGCGGAAAGGGCGCGGGCCATGCGCTGGGAAGTGGAAAAACATTTCCCCGTTTCCGCCGAAGACGCGGTTTTTGATTACTGCCCCCTGGAAAGCGAAGTTTCCGGCGCCTTAAACGGCGAATACCTTTTGGCCGCCGCGGCTAAAGATACCGCCGATTCCTACACGGAAACGGTCGCTTCTGCCGGCTTTATCCCGGCCGCTTTGGAAATCGAGCCCATCTCCCTGCTCCGGGCGCTCAACAGCGCCGCCTACAAAACCGGCCGGCCGCTTTCCCTGTTCCGGGTCCTGCTCAATATCGGCTTTGAGCGCTCCGCCCTCCTGGTCTCCTGCGGGGGAGAATACCAGTTCCACCGCCTTCTAAACACCGGGCTCAAGCACTTCTACCGGTCGGCCGCCGAAAAGCACGGCTGCAGCTTCAACCGCGCCCACCGCCTGGTGTTCAGCGGCAAACCGCTGGCCGAAAGGGGCCTCTTCCCCGCCGCCGAACAGCTGGCCGGGCAGGCGGCGCAGTCGATTTCCTACTGGTTCGATCAGGCGGGCATCCCGGATGTGGAACTGCACGAGTTTAACCTGTGCGGCGGGGGCGCCTTTATCCCCGGGCTGGCCGCTTTTCTAAAAAACAGCTTCCCCGTCAAACCCGGGATCTACGACCCTTTAACCGGTCTAAATATAAACCGGCCGGCAGAACCTGGCGGGCAAACCCAGCGGGGAGCGCTTTTTGCCGGCGCCTACGGCCTGGCCCTGAGGGGGTGGCTATCTTGAGCTATGAACTGGATCTGCGCACTCCCCGGTGCAAAGCTTCCACCCGTTTGATCAAACCCGGGGCTTACAAATATGTCTTTTTGGCCCTGGCAGCTTTTATATTAAGCGCCGCCTACTGCGGGATGGAGCTTTATGCCTCAAAGCTGGAAGAAGAAATCAGGCAGCTTTCTTTGCAGCTTTCGGCAAGCGAACCCGCCTATGAAGAAATGTCCGCTTTAAAATCCGCGACCGAGTTAACCCGCAGGCGGGCCTCCCTGGAGGAAAACCTGCGCACACGAAGGGTCTGCCCCATAACCTGCCTGCAAAATTTCCGGTCGGCCGCACCGGCAGGCCTGGCGATCAACGAAGCCTCGATCGGCGGCTCCGACCTGGCCGAGATCAGGGGATCCGGCCCGAGCATGCAGGCCACCGCCTTTTTCAAGCAGAACTTAAAAGCGCTCCCCTTTACTAAAAACGTCCGCCTGGAAAACATCACTTTAAGGCCGGACGGCCGCTACAGCTACTACATCAGGGCGGACCTGGCCCTGCGGGAAGGTGACGTATTCGATGAAAATAACTAAACCGGGCGCCGGACGGGAAAGGTTCCTCCTGGCAGCCGTCATCACCGCCGGCCTGCTGTTTTCCGGCTGGTATTTTGCCGGCGCCTCTTCCCTGGAGCGGGTCTCCGGTCTGCGGCATGAGCGGGAAAACCTGCAAGCCGGGCTGGCCCGGTTTGAAACAACCCTCGGCAACCTTGAGCGGGTCGAAGAGGAATGGCACAGCCTGAAGCGGGAGCAAAATCGCCTGGAAAGCGCCCTGCCCTGCTTCACGGTCATGCCCCTGGTCCTGGGCAATTTCGACCGGCTGCTGGCCGATTTTGAAGAGTCGGTGCACTCGTTTAAAGCAGGCGACACCGCTTTCGAAGACGGCTATGCCACCGTGCAGCTGACCCTGAACATAACCGGGCATACCTTTCATTTGCAAAACCTGCTGCGCCGCCTGGAGAGCTTTCCCCACCTGGTGCTCATCGACACCATTAAATGGTCGGAGCAGGGCCGGGAAGAAGCGGCCCTGGAAATAGAATGCCGGCTGGTCTTTGTCATCCCGGAGCAGGACGCCCCGGAAGGGGGTGTTGACCCGGGTGGCTGAGTACCGTTTTAAGGCCAAAGACCACCGCGGTAAAAAGATAGGCGGCACCGTCACCGCCTCCGGCAAAAAAGCAGCCCTGGACCTGCTTAACGCCCGCAACCTGGCGGTGATCGACTTAAAAGAACAGCGTCTGCCCGGCTTCCTGCAGGCCGGAAATTTTTCGGCTTTGCTAAAAAGCATCGGCTACAGGCAGTACACCAGCCGCGACCTGATGATCTTCTGCCGCCAGCTGGCGACCATGCTCCAGGCCGGCATTTCCGTCCTCCATTCCCTCTACGTTCTCTCCGCGCAGATGGAAAATAAGGTTTTTAGAAACCGGCTTAAGGAAGCCGCTTACACCCTGGAACAGGGCGGCAGTTTCTCCGATTCCCTGCAGGGCCGGCAGGGCTTCTTCCCGCCTCTTTTGATCAACATGGCCGCCGCCGGCGAGGCAAGCGGCAGGCTCGACAGCGTCATGGAGAAAATGGCCGACCATTATGAAAAACAGCACGACCTGGAAGCAAAGATCCGCTCAGCGACCGCTTATCCCCTCTTTATCACCGTGGTGGCCTTCGTCGTGGTGGCGGTGATGATCGTTTTTGTCCTCCCCCAGTTCGCCGGCGTCTTTGCTTCGCTCGGCGTGGATATGCCCCTTTTCAGCCGCCTGCTTTTAGAGCTGGGCCGGGCGGCAACCGGCCGGTGGCCGCTTTTACTGGTCCTGCTCCTCTGCGTTTTTGCCGCCCTGGCCCGCTTAGCCCGCACGGAAAAGGGCAGGTTTAAAGCGGATCAAATCCGCCTGCGCCTGCCCCTGTTCGGTAAAATATATAACCAGGCCCTGGCCGCGCGCTTTGCGCGCACCCTGGGCACCCTGCTGGCCTCCGGCATAACCCTGCACGAGGCTCTTCAGCTGGTGGATAAAGTTATCGGCAATACGGTAATTTCCGGCGGAATCGGCGAAATCAGCAAAGCCTTAAACCGGGGTGAAAACATGGCCGGGCCGATGCAGGCCAACAGCTGCTTCCCGCCCCTGCTGGGCGAAATGGTCCGCATCGGTGAAGAGACCGGGGCCCTGGATCAGACCCTGGCCAAAACCGCCGTGTTTTACGAACGTGAAGTCTCATACGTCGTAGAACGCCTGGGCACGATCCTGGAACCGGCCCTGCTTTTAATGGTCGGCCTCTTTATCGGCCTGCTGGTCTTCTCCGTGCTTACCCCGATGTACCAGGTTTTTCAGATGATCTAATTACAGATCGTCTTCTTTACCCGCTTCGCCGTTCTCAGGCTTTTTCTCCCCTTCGCCCTCTTCATCATCTACTTCCTGTTTCCCACCGTCTTTGTCTTCCGCTTCGCCTTCCCTGCTCTCATTTTCGCCGTTTTCTTCCGTCTCTTTTGTCTCCAGCTCCCTGTCCACAAGTATTTCTTCCAAGCTCGCTTCGTCAATCACATGCACCATGTAGTATATAAAGATCTCGAAATCGGCGGCTATGTTGTCCGGAAAGACCAGCTCGCCTTCGAAGATGTAGGTGTCTTCTTTCTCCGGGTCGTAGGCCGGGGATGAATCTTCGCTCCACTCGATCTCGATATCTTTGATTGTCATCATGTCGAAAACCAGGTCAACTGATTTTGGGAAAGTGATCTTTTCCAGCGGAACCCCGGTCGGAACCAGCATTGCAAAGGGCGAGCCTTCGTCCATAACTACCAGGATCTCCCCGGGTTCACCCTGCGGCGAACCGGGGTTGGAACCTGCAGTTTTTTCCTCCGCTTCGGCCGGCTCACTTACGCCCTCAACGGGATTATCCGCCTTATGGAGGGAATCAATTATACGGGCATATCCTTCAATCGTGGTCTCTTCATAGATGTATTCTTTTGAGGCGGGATCGATTAAATCGATATAGCGCTTTACCGTGCCGTCCGAAGTAAAGGCATACTGCTCGACGGCGAAAGAACGTTCCCCGTCTTCGTCTTCGCCTGCGGCCGAAATATCCTGGGCCAGCCGGCCCGACTCGCCGGGCTCGGCTTCGATGCTGACCGCGAAAACCTGCTCGGCCTCATTTCCGTCCTCCCCGTCCGTTTCGGGCTTAAAAAAACTGGAAGCAACTTTCAACCCGCGCAAATAGCCGGGATCGGCTGTCCAGCTGCTCTCGCCCGCTATTTCTTTTTTGTTACCGCCCAGGGTAATATCTTCGTCCCTGGTCAGGCTCCCCCGGCCTTCGACCAGCGTCTTGTGGTGCCCGGAGTCACTGCCTTCGTCCCCGAACATGATCTTCATCAAGATATCGCCGTCCAGGTCGAAATGGCGCCGGTAGTTTGTCTCTACGGTAGAAGCAAAGGCCGTTGAGCCAAGGGCAAGGATAAGTACAAATACAACTGCTGCCGCCGCTTTTCCAGTACGCACTTTTAACACTTCCTCCCTGATGAAAAATTACCGCTCAAGCGGGCTTCTCTGTCTTTTACCGGGCCCGCAGGGTTTGCAG
>PUNU01000028.1 GCA_003551865.1 Syntrophomonadaceae bacterium | reverse complement strand
GGCGGCCGGCTCCAAGACGGTCTCCAGGTTGTAGGGGGGGCGGCCGCGGCGGCGGTAAAGGGCGGTGTAGACCTGGCTGCGGCGGGCGTCCAGCAGGGGGCAGATCAAGGCGCCGGGGGTGGGCACCGCTTCGGCCATAGCCTCCAGGGGGCAGACCGCCGCCGCCGGCAGGCCAAGGGCCTGAGCCAGGCCGCGGGCGGTAGCTACTCCAATGCGCAGGCCGGTAAAAGAACCCGGTCCAACGGCCACGGCGACGGCCTCCAGCTCTTCGCGCTCGATACCGCTCTCGATAAGCATCCGATCGAGCAGGGGCATGAGGCGCTCGGAGTGGGTTTTCTTTATATTCAGGGTCAGCTCGGCCAGGACGGTCTCGTCTTTTAGCAAGGCCACACTGCAGGAGAGGGTTGTGCTATCGATGCCTAAGATTAGCAGAGTTTTTTAAGCCTCCCGTTTGATAACATCTGTCCTGGTAATGCCTGTGTTACTGTCATTCCGACTCTCCACGGCACTGGGGGTAAGACTTTTTTCACCCCCACCCCGACCCTCCCCCCTCAAGGGGGAGGGAGAAGGTTTGTGCTCCCTATCAAGGGGGAGGGAGAAGGTTTGTGCTCCCTATCAAGGGGGAGGGAGTATCTGTGCTCCCCCATCAAGTCTGTGTTTCTCCATCAAGTAGGAAGGTTTTTTCATTTCTCATCCAGAAAAAGAGGTGCTGTAAAAAAACCAATCCTTTAATATCCCGGAAAAGAGCTTAGCAGCAGGAAGGGAATTTTGCATCCTGCCCCTTCTATTGAACGAATTCGTGTTCTTCGAAGGTCCCTTCCAACTCGGTGCCGTCTTCGAAAATATATTTCCCCTCGCCGTGGAACTGGCCTTCTTTCCACTCTCCTTCGTATACGTCGCCTTCGGGATAATACATGGTACCTTCGCCGTGGAACCTGCCGTTTTTGAACTCTCCTTCATACTTCTGGTCACCGTCGGGGAAACGCAGCACACCGTAGCCGTGAAATTCGTCGTCTTTAAATTCGCCTTCATATTCCATTCCGTCGGCGGTTATAAGTGTCCCTTCTCCGTTAAAGGCGTGGTCTTTAAATTCACCTTCATATATCGTTCCGTCGGGATAGGTGTAGGTGCCATGGCCGTGGTACTTGCCCTCTTTAAATTTTCCGTCGTAGATGGTACCGTCCGGCTTTATTTTAAGACCCTGGCCGTGAGCGAGACCGTCTTCGAACTCGCCTTCATAGCGCAGGCCCGAAGGAGCGGTGAGCTCTCCTTCACCGTGGATCAGGCCTTCTTTGAATTCTCCCTCGTAGGTGGTGCCGTCGGGCAGGACGATTCGGCCCTGGCCGTGCCTCTGGCCTTCTTTCCACTCTCCTTCGTACACGTCACCATCGGGGTGAGTCCAGTTTCCTTCGCCGTGGGGTTTGCCGCCCTGGATCTGGCCCCTGTAGGTGCCGCCCTCATAGGAGATTGTCCCCCTGTACTGGCAGCCGGGTAAAATCAGGGCGGCCAATGTAAATACGGCTAAAATTAATAAAATTAAAGTGTTTCGCTTGTTAAACATAAAGCAGCATACTTCCTTTCATCTGTCGGGGTATGGTTTACTGTTTTTCCCTGAGCAGAGTGCCGTCTATGCACCAGATGACCGCTTCGAACAGCGCTTCCACTGCACCTGCGGCTTCTTCGCCGAAAGGAACAAACCAGATCCGGCGGCCTTCGCCCATTTTGTCATCAAAGCGTTCCAAATTTACCTGCAGGTAGTGCGGCGGTAGGAGGTGCGGAAGGCGTTCGGGCCACTCGATAAAGGCAGTCCCGTCCCCGGGCAGGTATTCTTCAAAGCCCAGCTCTAAGATGTCATCATCCGCCGATAGCCGGTAAAAGTCAAAATGATACACGGGCAGGCGTCCACTGTAAATTTTCAGCAGGACAAAGGTCGGGCTCGAAACCTGCTCTTTTACCTCGAGACCGCGGGCGGCACCGCGCACAAAAACTGTTTTGCCTGTCCCCAGTTCGCCCTGCAGAGCAACCACCAGGGGCCGCTTCAAAACCCGCCCCAGGACTTCGCCGATATGGGCGGTTTCTTCTTCTTTGCGTGTGGTTAAATAGGCTTCTCCCTGCTCCATAACGCTCCTGTTTCCTTTTTTGTTACCTAATTATAGCGTCGGTAAAGTAGTTATGCAAATAGCGGTCCGGTTAATATTCAGCTAAGTTTGTTCTGTTTTTAATGCGCAGTTGTTGCAAAAATTGCCAAATTACGCTCTCAACACGTCGGCAGGGCACCAGTATTTATGAATACAAGGAAAGATGTATAACTCCAACCTTTTCTTTCATGCATATTGCATGCATCGGCGGTTGAGAGTATAATTGACTTATAAACACAAAGGAGCTGGTTCAGCAATGCCTACTTTACAAGTGCGCAATTTGCCAGAGCATATTTACCGCAAAATTGTGGAAAGAGCCAAAGCAAAAAGGCGCAGTATTGCTCAAGAAACGGTCTATCTTCTAGAAAAATCCCTGGAAACTGACAGCCACCGGCAGGAACATACATCAATCCTGATTGATAAGATGCTGGCGAATCCTCCTGAAACCGGAGAGCAGCTTCCCGATCCGGTTCAACTGCTCAGGGAGGATCGGGACAGATGATTACAGTAATCGACGCTAATGCCGCCGTAGAACTGGCCCTGGGGCGGGCCAAGAGCCAGGAAATCGCCAACATTTTAAAAGAATCCGCATGGATCGCCGCCCCCTCCCTTTATCTATACGAGGTCGCAAATGTGCTTTGGAAATATTACCGGCAAGGCTTGTTGGCCTACAAATTCCTGCTAGAACGAAATTTAGACTGTAAAAATTTGGTCAATGAGTTCATCCCGGCCTGTGAATTGCATGCAGAAGCTTTTAACCTGGCCTGCCAGTTGAACAGCTCTGCTTATGACGCTTCGTACCTGGCCGCCTGTTTGAAAAAAAATGCAGCAGGACTCTTGTCATTGGACAGGCGCCTGGTGGAACTGGCAAAAATGAAAAAAGTTAAATGCCTGCTCACTCCCTAAATTTTCAACTGCCGGTGTCGCTTCAGTGGGGAGGCTGTTCGAGCCGGGCGGTCAGCTCTTCCCACCGCCACAGCAGGCGCTCGAGCTCGCTTTTTTCCTCTTCAAGCTCGCGGCCCAGCCCGGCCAGGCGGTGGTGATCCCCGTAATGAGCCGGGTCGGAGAGAGTTTTTTCGAGGCGGGCAACTGCCGCCTCCTTTTCCTCGATCGCCTTTTCCAGGCGGGCCTGTTCGTCTTTCAAGCGGCGCTCTTCCCTCTGCTCGGCCTGGCGGCGGCGGTTCTCTTCGCGGCGCCGCTTATTTTCTTCCGCTTTTCCATCTTTGCTTTTGCGCGACTTCTCCACCGCTGATTCTTTAAATTCGAGATACTCTTCAAAGCTGCGCTCAAAGATCGTCAGTTTCCCCCCGCCCAGCTCGAATACCCGGTTGGCCAACCCTTTGAGGAAATAGCGGTCGTGGGAAACGATGACCAGGGTGCCGGGATAACCGGCGAGCACGTTTTCCACCTCTTCCAGGGCGGGCAGGTCGAGGTGGCTGGTAGGCTCGTCCATCAAAAGGCAGTTGCCGCTGTTCAAGGCCAGGCGGGCCAGGGCCAGGCGGCTTTTTTCGCCGCCGCTTAACTCAGATACCCGCTTGAATACATCATCACCGCGAAAGAGGTAGCGGCCGAGGTGATTACGGGCCTCTTTCTGATCGAGTTCGGAAGCGGCGGTGATCGTTTCAAGCAGGCTGCGGTGGGGATCGAGCTGTTCCTGCTCCTGGGAAAAGTAGGTTACCCGGACCGAGGAACCGAGGCGGATGCTGCCGGAGGTGGGCTGCAGCTCACCGGAGATCAGCTTGAGCAGGGTGGTCTTACCGGATCCGTTTGGACCAACCAGGGCGATGCGGTCCCCCCAGCGAATTTCAAAGGTGAGATCGGCAAAAACGGGCGCGCCCTCGTAGGATATGCCGACCCGATCGAAAATGGCCACCTGGCGGCCGCTGCGCCCGCTGTAGCCCAAACCCAGTTTGAAGTTCTGTTCCCGGGGCGGGAGCTCGACCGAATCCATTTTTTCGAGGCGTTTTTGGCGGCTTTTCGCCTGACGCTGGGAGCGCTCGTCGCCTTTGGCCTCGCGCACCAGCCGCTCTTCTCTGGCTTTGATCAGCTCAAGGTGCCTGCGCTCACGCTCACTGTTTAAAAGCTCTTCATTAAGCTGCCGCTGGAAGGCGCTGTAGTTTCCGCTGTAGGTTTTGACCTTCGTTCCCTGGAGGGCGAAAATGCGTTTCACCGCCCGGTCGAGGAAGTAGCGGTCATGGCTGACCACGATGAGGGCGCAGGATAGCTCATGCAGGTACTTTTCCAACCACTGCAGTGCGTCCAGGTCGAGAAAGTTGGTCGGCTCGTCGAGTAAGAGCAGGTCCTGCTCCTGCAGGAGCAGGCCGGCCAGGCGGGCCCGGGTTTTTTCTCCGCCGCTGAAAGTGGAGAGATCGCGCCCCAGGTCGGCCTCGCTGAAACCCAGCCCTTTGGCCACCCCGATCAGCTTGCTTTCTATTAAATAGCCCCCCTCTTCTTCGAAGCGTTCGGTCAGCTCCGCGTAGCGCTCGAGGTGTTCCTGCAGGGCGGCGCCTTCTTTTTCGGCCCGGTTGGCGATTGCTTTTTCCAGGGTTTCAATCTCTTCTTTCATGATAAAAACATGGCTCAGGGGATGCTCGAGATGGCGGCGCAGGCTTCCTTCGCTCAAAGGGTGCGGCTGCTGGGGCAGGTAACCGATCCGGGCTCCGCGGGCCAGGTGCACCGCCCCCTCGTCGGCCTCAAGCTCGCCGGCTATTATTCTTAACAGGGTGGTTTTGCCCGAAGCGTTGGGTCCGATCAGGCCGCACTTTTCGCCGTGCTGCACCTTTAGCGAGATCCTTTCGAGGACGGGATCGGAACCGTATGCTTTGCTGATGTTTGAAAGGGTCAATAAGGGCATGGACGCTCCCCCGGCAGCTGTTTAAGATATTTTCGTTACCGGATCTCATTATAGCGGTTGGAGAAAGTGCGGTCAAAAGGAATAAAGCTTTATGTCCATGATGACAAGAAACGCACTGCTTTTGAAGTGCAAACCTACCGGGAATATTTTGATTTCATGTATTACCGGCAGCGTTACCTGCGGGAGGTTTTGAATGCTTAAATATAAAGCAGAAAAACCTCTGAGCCATTTAAGCCAATTTCTTGGCACCCACTGCACTCAAGATCTTACCCCGTTCTTTATTTTGCCTCTTCCAAATCTTCTGGACCGTTTGGCTGCAGCACCGGGACTACAGACAGGGCGTTCGGCATTAAACAAATTCTTGATCCTGAAGGCAGTTGATTGCCCGGGGTTTTTTCCAGCGCCTCCTGGAGGGAAGAGAGACACTCAACTTTCATAATTTCAGGGAGCCCCTGACGTATATCGGCCGAAACCAGGATCGTGCGCACCTTCACCAGGGTGCGGCACCAGAGATAAGCTTTATGGGCCCTGATCCTAAAAGGGTGGCTATAAAAGTCTTCCAGCACAGCTTCCGGTGAGGAAAACTGCCCGAGCTTTTCTGCAAACATTTCATCTCCGATACCTTCGTCCAGGCGGGCTACCAGGATTATGGTCCCTCCCTCTTTAACCACCTTTTCTGCGTGGTAAAGGGCTTTCTGGGCCTGGTACAAAGTGGCGTCCTTGGGATAGCCTCCGGGGGCGGCGATTACCAGGTCGGCAGGGGCATCAAAAAGCACACGCGAAAGGGAATCAGATATTTTTACTCCCTCCCGGTGGGCTTCAAGGTAGTGGCCCGCCACGGCTTTGACCACCTTTTTCTCCCGGTTTAACACGACATTCAAAATCAAGTCGATACCGATTATACCGCCGATTTCATCAATTTCTTCGCGGACCGGGTTGCCGGCTAATCTTCCCGGTTCTGCTCCCTTCTCAACCAGCTTTTTGTGATTGGAGCTGATGGTCTTCTCTCCACTGAGACCGATCACCGCACCTTTGGCGCCTCCGGTGAAACCGACAAACTGATGCGGTTCAATCATCCCGATCACGATCCGGTAATCGCAATCCGGGTAGCAGCGATTTATAAACACCGGTGTGTCCCGGGTAGTACGACCTACTTCCACCAGCTCCTCCGTATTGTAGGCGTCATGGTTTATTACTGTACTGCTTTTAATTATCGCTTCCGGCAGAAGATATTCAATTTCTTCCCCGGTGGCCCTGCGGTGCAGGCCGTTGCCGATCATTATTTTCAGCCGGGAAGCGGTGACACCATAAGTTTTCAACCATTCCAAAAGGGAACTCAGCACCTCCCTGGTGGGAACGGGCCTGGTAATATCATTGACAACAACGGCTATCTTTTGGGCCTCAGGCAACCGGGGCAGGTCCACCTCTCCGATGGGGCTGTTTAAAGCTCCAAGCAGTTCCCGGTGCAAATCTGCCACGCAGCCGGCTTCGCGGGACTGCATGGTCTGAAGATCGAACATATCGGGGATGTAACCGC
>PUNU01000183.1 GCA_003551865.1 Syntrophomonadaceae bacterium | reverse complement strand
GTCAATTAAGTTTGTTGTGTTTTGATTCACAGCCGCAGCAAGCCGGCGCTCACCCGGCACTTAACAGCCAAAACTTACAGCAAAAGGTTCGAAATGCAGAAACAAGACTCACTTCCAACCTTTCAACTCTCACCTCTCAGCGGGCAGGGCACTGGTTTAAAATGCAGCGCAGCCAGGGCGAGATTAAAGGATTTGCCATGCAAACAATGGAACATTGCTATTTGGAGCCGACTAATATATAATGTAGTAGAAAAGATTAATTAAAATTCAAGTAAACCCTATTTTAGCTCTATAAAAGCACTATATATGCAAAATATACATAATTTGAAAGGGTGAATTGCTATCAGCAGAACCAGAACCAGAATAAAACCGGTCCACCTGGTAATTCTTATAATCGGCTTTACAGTATTTCCCCTGGTTGGTGTGCTGCATTATGGGACAACCGGTTTAATCGGCGGCTTCGGAATAGGGCTGATCATTGCCATGATCGTAAGCATGTTAAACCAGGATCAAGAGGGCTAGGAAGCTGCGATTATTCCGGCATGTGATTATTTCAATGCCTTGCCGGTAAACAGGCACAGTTATTTATCAAGCTGATGTGACCTGACCATGGGAAGGTAATAATGTGAAGGCGATGGAGGCAATCAACAAAAGGATTGCTGTTCACAGTTACAGTGATGAAACTGCCGAAAAGCCGACCCGAAAGGAATTGGAAAATATCTGGAGGGCTAATAGAGCAGGGTTTTTTGGATCAGAAGTGCGGTTTAAAGTGCCGGACCTCGGAGAGTTAACGAGGCTGGAGCTTCGCTCCCGGGCTGGTGTTAGTCCAACATACGGAACCGGGCGGTGAAGTGTCTCAGTATCTCCGGTTGGTAGATTATCTCCAATCCCCGGATATTATCTTTTTTTGCGGCAATCTGTTCGCAGGCTTTTGCAACCAGGTCTATATTTCCCTTCAAAGGGTGATCGGAAAATGAATCGGTTCCTGTTTTAATTACCAGGTTGACGGGGACACCATTTCTTATACGAATGTGACCTTCCGTGGTGTCAAAATGCATGTTGCCGGGCACCCTCTGTTTGTTTCCCACAAAAATTGACATAAGGATGCTTTCAGCGGCCCGCCCCTGGTGTGTGGGGACCAGGTAACGGTAGCCGAAAATATCTTCAACTGTTTCTTGCAGATTGTAAAAATTCCTGCACCCGGCATAAGATTCATCGCCGATCATCATTCCGGCCCACTGATTGGCGCTCATGGCTGCAGTGCCGCTGTCGGTTAAAAGATCGATATATACATCTTCCGCCTTCAGGTTAAAAATATTGTAGTAGGCTTGTTCAATCAGCTTTTCTCTTGTTTCACGGTCTTTTAACTTGATTGGTTCAACCATTTTAATGCGGTATGGCTCTGCATAAGAATCTCTTGCTCTCAAAAGTGCTTCCTCCCCGGGAAAATCAAGCTTTTTCGGCCAGCAGTTTTTTGCATAAAGTTACCCCGGCATCAGCTTCGGTAACCCAGTAGTCTGTGCCCACCAGTTGCGAAACTTGCTCGTCAATCTGGCTGCCGCCGATGATGATGTGCGGTTTCTTCGACCATTGGGCGGTTTCTTTCCGGATCAGGGTGATGGTTTCCTTCATACTTTCATATGCAGCGGTAATAAGGCCGGAAAGACCGATAATATCAGGTTTGATCTTCAAAGATTCCGAGACAAATTTTGCCGGGGGAACATCAACTCCCAGGTCGTGGATGGTAAACCCGTGGCAGCTCAAAAGCATCTTCACAATATTTTTTCCCAGGTCATGAATATCCTCTTGAACGGTGCCGATTACAATGATTCCGGAGGCCGACTCGCCCGAAAGGTGATTCTGAATTGCCGGGCCGATTATTTCCATGACCTCCCGTAAAATTTCACTGGCCATGATTAAGCCGGCTATAAAATAATGCCCTTCACCGTAACGTTCTCCGACGAGGCGCATGCCCTGCTGGCAGTCGTAAACAATGTTAATAGGGTCTTCCCCGGCTCGCAGCCGTTTTTTTACCAGGGCCAGGACTTCTTCTTCTTTAAGGTTGGCGACAAGATTGATCAGGTCATTGTTTGCGTTATCTTCAGCACTCATTTTATCCCTCCCCGTCGCGCATACCGATAGTAGTGGTAAATCGCAAGCGATCACTGCGGCAGATAAACCATCCCCAGCTTACCGGATTTTCGGTGTAATCGTAAAAGATATGTTCAATATTGAATGCTGCTGAATTTTCAGCTGCTTTGAGGATTTCCGCTTCTTCGCTATTAATAACGGTAGCTTCAATGCTCAGTTCCCCATATTTAAAATCACTGCTGTGTTTGCCCTGGAAAAGTCCCCGCAAAGAGGTAACCTCGAGCTCTGACTCGACTACGGCGCGCTTTGGGTCATAGATTAGGTATTCGCGGTGGTAAAGCAGGGGTGCTTCTTCTCTTGAAAGGAGTCTGCGTATATATATAATTCGTTCTCTCTCGTTTAGCCTCAACTTTACAGCCGCTTTCCGATCAGCGGTAACAATACGGGCTTCCATAATTGAAACTTTTGTTTTTTCGGCGTCGAATATTTCCTGCAGGGCTTGCAGGTGGAAAGTTGCAGTTTCAAGCCTGATTGGCCTGACAAAAGTGCCCCGGCCCTGGGCGGTGTCGACAATACCTTGATCGGCCAGGATGTTAATTGCCCGCCGCACTGTCATTGGGCTAACCTGGTAACGTTTGCAGATTTGCGATTCCGAGGGTAGGCGATCACCGGCGCGCAGCAAACCGGAAGCAATTTGCTGTTTAAAAATATAAACCAGCTGCATATAAGCCGGTTCAAAAGAACCCCGGTCGATACTGCTTTCATTTAATACTCCAATAAACTGATTGTCCTCTTTAACCATAACTACACCTTCTTAATTTAAATAAAAAGGTTATCACTATATGTAGAGGTATTCTTCTATATGAATATTACCTTAACCTACTTTTTACGGAAAGTCAATTCATTTGACAGGCTTATATATATAAATATATAATTAAAATAGATGTCACAATTAGCTTTGCAGCTAAAAGCGTACGATTAGGATGATTTTCTCTTATACCTCCAACCCCAACAAAAAGGCTGCTTATAAGCATTAAAGAGCAATGTTTATCATAAGAGTCAAGTTTGATCACAGGTTGCCATTTTATAGCTCTTTGGGAAGGACAACTGAATGTAGCAGGCAATCTCTTATTCCAGGTTAAATGAACTGTTTTTACTCTTTGACAGCTTCATATGGCAGTTCTAAGTGGTAGCATAGCTAATACGCCGAACCAGCGGTGTAGGAAAACCGGGTCCGCTGTGGTCATGTTCGACGGTTCCGGTCAGTTGAGAATCCCGAGGCCGGACTTTAAGGTTATTACAGCTTAAGTCTTAAGCATTTTGTCAAAGAAAATTTTGCTTTGACGGTTTGCACATCGAGCCGCTGTTTTTTAATGCGGGAATATCACTTGTTATCACCATATGAGGTTGTCACCTAATGGGGGTGAAAGTGGGTACTACATGAACAAAAAGTAAAACGGAGCCTTGAGTTAGAGCTTCCACGAAAGTACCTATATTAAAGGAGGTTTTGATTTTGCAAGGAAAGCTGGTCACATTACTGTCAGATTTAAAGGAATCTGAGGCTCTTGAACATGTGAAAGGGGCCTTGGAAAAGGGTGATGATCCTACAGAACTCCTGGAAGAAGCGAAAAAAGGAATGGCTATTATCGGGGACAGGTTTTCGAGCGGGGAATACTTCATCCCTGACCTCATTTATTCAGGAGAAATAATGAAAAACGTAGTGGGGTTACTCGAGCCCAAGCTCAAGGAGGCCCGGGGTGATGAGGGTAAGGATAAGGGAAAAGTCATTATCGCAACGGTTGAAGGGGATATCCATGATATCGGCAAAGATCTCGTTGTGTTTATGCTTGATGTAAGCGGGTTTACAGTATATGATCTGGGTGTCGATGTCCCGGTTCAAACCGTGGTTGACAAGATCAAAGAAACGAGTGCCCCCGTTGTAGGTTTAAGCGGATTCTTAACCCTGGCCAATGAAGCCATGAAGAAGACTATTGATGCCGTGGAGGAAGCCGGCCTTCGCGACAAGGTAAAGGTGATGATTGGCGGGGGCCAGATTAACGACTCGGTAAAAGATTACACGGGTGCCGACGCTTACGGCTTAGATGCGACGGATGCGGTTAAGCTGGCAAAACAATGGATAGGAGGTTAAACAATGGAAAAGAATTGGGAACAAATGACTGCTGCTGAAAAGCAGGAGGCCCAGTTTCAAAAGCTGCTTTCACCTAAAGACTCCGAGGGTAATGACGTGCAATTCAAAAGTTCTGAGGCGGAGGCTGAATATAAAGCAAACATATCCAGGATAAAAGACGCCATTCAAATGAAAAAAACTCCGGACAGGGTACCGGTAACGATTTATCCCAGTATGTTTCCCTATTATTACGCCCAAGTAACTCTTCAAGACGCCATGTATGACTACGATAAATGCGTGTCGGCATTTAAAAAATTTATCCAGGATTTTAAGCCGGATATGCATATAGGAGCTTCCGTTCTTGGTCCCGGAAGATTCTTTGAACTGCTTGACTACAAGTTATATGCCTGGCCCGGGCACGGTGTTGGCCCGAATCACAGCTATCAGTATGTTGAAAAAGAGTACATGAAGGAAAATGAGTATGATATTCTGTTAACGGATCCCTCCTTTTATTTCAGGAATTTTTACCTGCCGCGTGTTTTCGGAGCATTAGAAGGTTTCACCATGCTTCCCCCATTTACGAGCATACTCGAAATGTACGGGGTTGCCTTTAATTTTATACCCTTTGCCCTGCCTCCTGTGCAGGAGACTTATAAGACCCTGTTTGAAGCCGGGGCTGAAGCCATGAAATGGGCCGGCTATATGGGCGAATGTGATGCTGAGCTAAGATCTTTGGGATATCCCAATATCCTGGCTGGATTCAGCAAGGCGCCGTTCGACGTTATCGGGGACACCCTCAGGGGTACGCGTGGAGTGATGGTGGATATGTACCGGCAGCCCGATAAGCTGCTCAAGGCGCTGGAGCAGCAGGTGCCGATCATGACCGCCCTGGGTGTAAACACTATGCAGCAAACCGGTAACCCCCTTATTTTCCTGCCTCTCCACAAGGGTGCTGACGGTTTTCTGTCAGATGAACAGTTCAAGAAATTCTACTGGCCCCAGTTAAAGCAGGTAGTTGAAGGATTAATCGAAGGTGGGTGCATACCGTGGCTCGCACTTGAAGGGCGCTGGGATACCCGCCTGGAAGTGATGCAGGACGTACCGGAAGGCAAGACAATGTTTATGATAGATCAATCGGATATGGAAAAAGCCAAGAAAACTGTGGGCCGGAAAGCCTGCCTTACCGGAAACGTGCCTTCTTCCCTGCTGTACCTGGGCACAGTCGATGAAGTCAAAGACTACTGTAAGAAGCTGATCGATACCGCGGGCAAAGACGGCGGCTTCTTTTTGGCCAACGGTGCCTTCCTCGATGAAGCAAAATCCGAAAATGTCAAGGCCATGATTGAATTCACCAAGGAATACGGGGTGTATAAGTAGTTCGGGATTGAAACTTCCAGCCCATTGAACACCCGGAACGGTTGCCGGATGTTCAGACAAATCATAGTTAAATCTTAACAGGGGTGCCGCCGGAATTTAACGGCGGCACCTTACTTTAAGTACCCGAACATATTAATAAAGCCGGCATTTTTCATAAACGTACGAGGGAAGAAAAAGCTAGTCAGCGGACGGCTCGAGCACTGAACCCATAAAAGGATTGTACCTGTCATCTCGTCACCGATAGCGAAGAGAAATAAATGGTCAACAATCATTGTAAAGCGCTCAATTATTGCCGGTTCCAGGGCAATTTCCACCGAGGTGGCGGCAGCGGCTTCATTGCCTTCTTCATTTGCTCTTCCCGGTAAAATACTGCGGGATGATTTATTAATTCTATCAGCTCAGACCGTTTGACAGTCTATTTGGCCCTCCGGCAGGAAGGTTTTTTTACCGTTAAAACAGGAAGTCATCCTGCCGGAGGTGAATAGAAAAAAAAGAGCATAAACCGGTTGGGCCGGTTTAATCTTTCTTGGTTGATGTTTGTATCCGGTGTTTACAGGCAATATAAATTTAATGGACTGTTTGAATTCAAGACTCCGGGAGGGTTTGCCTTGGATGAAATAGGAGTGAAGGAAACCGCACAGATGCAGAGAATATTGGCCGTTGCCCGCGGCGAAAAGCCGGCCGGGCTGCTGCTCAAAGGGGGGCGGCTGATCGATCTATTTAACTTAAAGGTGGTGGAAAGCAATGTCGCTGTAATAGACGGCGTTATTGCCGCCGTTGGGGATGGCTACACGTCCGGGGAAGAAGTAATTGACCTTGAAGGCAAGTATATTGCGCCCGGACTGATTGATGCGCACCTTCACATAGAAAGCACACTTCTTCTGCCACCGGAACTGGCCAGGGTAATAGTCGTCCACGGCACCACTGCAGTTATTCACGATCCCCACGAAATAGC
>PUNU01000186.1 GCA_003551865.1 Syntrophomonadaceae bacterium | reverse complement strand
TCATTGGCAGCTATACCCGAGGACGGCTGGACTGTAAGAGCCGGATGAATCGAGAGGTTCACGTCCGGTTCTGGGAGGGCGTGGGGGTGAAATTCCCCCGCGCTACTCGACCGAGCGTTCCTGAGCGTAGCGAAGGCCGAAGGGAAAACGATGGAACCGTCCCCTATGGCATAGCGGGTTAGGCTTGAGTAGTTACAATTTTTATAGACTGCAAAGGTGCTCCCCGAGGGAGTTGGTATTTACTAAATGCAGCATCTTGTCGGAGTTTTTAAGCATCCCGGCTGAAGAGAAGGAAAAAAGCCTATCTCGGAGAATTTAAAAAATGACAGAATTGATTTTAAGGCTGCAATACCGGTTCGGGCGGCCCTGGAAACCTGCCTAAATTAAGTATAAACTTATTGGCAGTGCAGAAGCAGGAAAACCGGTGGTGTGGTGATCGCCTGCGCCCGCAGGTGCTGCAGACTGTTACGAAAGACCGGAAAAGTTGATAGGAAAGGTGAGCTGACTGTGAATCATTTTCTGCCCGACGATGCCCCCAGCACCAGGGAAAAGGTTGTGCTGCTAGATTTTGGCGGACAGTACAGTATGCTGATTGCCCGGCGGATCAGGGAAGCCGGAGTCTACTGCGAACTTCTGCCTTTTAATACCCCCTGGGTGGAAATAAACAGGCACCGGCCGGCGGGGATAATCCTATCCGGCAGCCCGGCCAGTGTCTACCAGGAGCGAGCCCCCCGGCCGGATCGGACTGTTTATGAAAGTGGCCTGCCGATCCTGGGTATCTGTTACGGCCTGCACCTGCTGACCGTGGATCTGGGTGGAGAGGTGCAGAAGGGAGATCGTTCAGAATTCGGCCGCACTTCGTTTAAGATTACCGATAACGAGGCGCTGTTTGCGGGTGATTATTTCTGCGGCGACGCAGAGCAGTGCGGTTGGATGAATCATCAGGACGAGGTGTCACAACCGCCGCCGGGTTTTAGTGTGCTGGCCCGTACCGAGAACGATACAATTGCCGCTGTCGGTGATCATAACCGGAAAATATACGGGCTGCAGTTTCATCCCGAAGTATTTCACACTCCCTGTGGGGAGAGTGTATTGAAAAATTTCCTATTTATTGTATGCGGCTGCAGTGAAACCTGGACTCCGCGCAGGTTTGTCGAGGATGCGGTGCTAAAGATCCGGGTGCTGGTTGGAGAAAAAGACCGGGTGGTCTGTGCTCTGAGTGGAGGCGTCGATTCTTCGGTAGTCGCTTTTCTGCTGGACCGGGCCATAGGAGAAAGAGCGGTATTTATCTTTGTCGATCATGGGCTTCTGCGGCTTGAGGAAGCCGAACAGGTTGCCACACTCTACCGGGAGCGCCTGCAGGGGCAGTTAATCCACATCGACGCTTCGGAAAGGTTTTTGGAATGCCTGGCCGGGGTAACCGACCCTGAAGAAAAAAGACGCATCATTGGCGGTGAGTTTATAAAAGTGTTTAAAGAGAAAGCCCTTTCAATGGGCGACATCGCTTTTTTGGCCCAGGGAACAATCTACCCTGATGTAATCGAAAGCGGCAGTGTTGACGGTTCAGCTGTGATCAAGTCCCACCACAACGTAGGAGGTTTGCCTGAAGAGCTGGGCTTTGAGCTGGTCGAACCCCTGCGGGAGTTGTTCAAAGATGAAGTGCGCCTGGTGGGTGCGGAACTGGGGCTGCCCGAAGCGATTTTGAAAAGACAGCCCTTTCCGGGGCCAGGCCTGGCGGTGCGCATTATCGGTGATGTAACCGCAAAGAAGCTGGATCTTTTACAGCGGGCCGATGCCATTTTTAGAGAAGAGATCGCAGCGGCGGGGCTGGCCGAAGAGCTGTGGCAGTATTTTGCCGTACTTACCGATGTCAACGTGGTCGGCATTAAAGGGGACGACCGCCATTACGGACCGGTGATTGCTTTACGGGCGGTGGTTTCCGAAGATGCAATGACGGCGGATTGGGCCCGCCTGTCTCATGACCTGCTGGAAAAAATTTCTGCACGGATCACCGGCGAAATCCCGACTGTAGCCAGGGTGGTTTATGACGTAACATCAAAACCTCCCGGCACTATTGAATGGGAATAAATTTTTCATTTATCATTTTATATTAGCGCACATTTTCACAAAATAGCCATGCACCCTCAGGTCGTCGGTCAGTTCCGGATGGAAAGATACGGCCAGCAAACCGCCCTGGCGGACAGCGACTGTTCCTTCGGGGAGGGAAGCCAGCACTTTGACATCGGGGCCTGCTTCTTCCACAATCGGGGCCCTAATAAAAACACCGGCCAGGGGCCGGTCAAATGAATGAAAATTTAGCTCTGTTTCAAAACTTTCTCGCTGGCGTCCGAAGGCGTTGCGCCTGACCTTTATATCCAGCAAACCCAGTTTTGGCTGACCGGCAATACCGTCGGATATTTCCCGGGCCATCAAAACCATTCCGGCACAGGTTCCGAATACGGCAAGGGTTTTTTGGGCGCTGCGCTTCCTGATCGGTTCTGCCAGTTTATACTGCTCAAGCAGTTTTCCGATGGTAGTGCTTTCACCGCCCGGGATGATCAGGCCGGCTGTACTTTCCAGGGCCTCAGGATCCTTTACAGGCACGGCATGGACACCGCATCGCTCAAGCAGCTTCAAGTGCTCCGCTACCGCCCCCTGGATGGCAAGGACGCCAATTTTCATGTTTCCAACTTAAACTCCTCTTGCCTGCATCCGGTCGGCTTCAGTCAGGGTGGACATCTCCAGGCCGGGCATGGCCAGGCCCAGGCCTTCGGCCACTTCGGCCAATACTTTCGGATCGTCGTAATGCATGGTTGCTTTAACGATGGCTTCGGCTACTTTTTGCGGATTTTCTGATTTGAAAATACCGGAACCGACGAAAATACCGTCGGAGCCAAGCTGCATCATCAGGGAGGCGTCAGCCGGTGAAGCAATTCCGCCGGCGGCAAAATTGACCACGGGAAGCCGCCCTTCTTTTTTCACTTCGTGCAGCAGTTCTACCGATACCCCCATATCGCGGGCCATTACAACAAGCTCATCTTCGGATTTGTTGAGCACCTGGCGGATCTGGTCCATTACTTTGCGCATATGCCTGACCGCCTCTACTACGTTTCCTGTGCCCGGTTCACCCTTGGTCCGGATCATCGCCGCTCCCTCGGAGATGCGGCGCAGGGCTTCCCCCAGGTCTCTTGCCCCGCAGACAAAGGGCAAATTAAACTCGTGCTTGTTGATGTGGTACTCTTCGTCGGCGGGAGTAAGGACTTCGCTTTCGTCAATATAGTCAACGCCAAGCTCTTCCATGATTTGGGCTTCGGCAATATGACCGATTCTTACTTTAGCCATGACCGGGATGGTAACGGCCTCCATTATTTTCTTGATCATTACCGGGTCGGCCATGCGGGCTACCCCTCCGGCCGCCCTGATGTCAGCCGGCACCCGTTCCAGAGCCATCACCGCGACGGCTCCGGCATTTTCCGCAATTTGGGCCTGCTCAATGGTTGTAACATCCATGATCACGCCGCCCTTTTGCATCTGGGCCATGCCTTTTTTTACCCGAAAGGTTCCATGTTCTTTCATTTTAAAAACTCCTCTCGCAGATCATGATTGTTTATTGTTAACCGGTCGTACCGGCAGTCCTCTTAAAGACAGGTAATCTTTTATTTCGGCAATGCTGTAAGTGCCGTAGTGAAGAATGGAAGCGGCAAGCACGGCATGAGCATTACCGATTGTCAAAGCTTCATACAGGTGTTCCAGACTGCCTGCTCCCCCGGAAGCAATTACCGGGATTTCGACCGCTTCTGTAACCGCAGCCAGCAGTTCGGTGTCGTAACCGTCCTGGGTGCCGTCTGCGTCCATGGATGTGAGCAGGATTTCTCCGGCGCCCAGTTCTTCAACCTCACGAGCCCATTCCACGACGTTACGGCCGGTGGGAGTGCGTCCGCCGTGGCTGTAGACTTCCCATTTTTGCGGCCGGGATCCTGAAGTGTTCTTAACGCGGCGGGCGTCGATGGCGGCAACTATGCATTGACTGCCGAAGCGTTCTGCGCCGGTTTTGATCAAAGCCGGGTTTTTTAAAGCTGCTGTATTCAATGAAACTTTGTCGGCTCCCGACTGCAGAAGCTCCTGCATGAATTCGGGGGAATCGATGCCTCCGCCGACAGTGAGGGGGATAAATACGGCATCGGCAGCTTTGCTCACAGCGTCAACTATTGCGCGCCTTCCTTCCAAGGAAGCGGTGATATCGAGAAAAACCAGCTCATCTGCACCCTCACTGCTGTAAAAACCGGCTAGTTCGACCGGATCGCCGGCATCCCTTAAATTAACAAAGCGGGTACCTTTGACCACCCGGCCGTCCCGCACATCCAAACATGGTATGATTCGTTTTGCCAGCACCAAATTTATCTCCTTAACCGGTGCAGTGGGGCACCCGGCACTATTTATTGGCATATGCCGGCTATCACGCTGACACTTCCCCGGTAATTTTTACCGCCGGTCGGTTATGATTCTACCAAAATTGGCAAGCAGGCGCAAGCCTGCAGTGCCGCTCTTTTCCGGGTGGAACTGAACCCCGAACAGGTTACCTCTGCAAACGGCCGAAGTAAATGGAAAACCATACTCGGTTAAAGCCAGGATATGTTCGCCGGCTTCCGGGCGGGCATAGTATGAATGGGTGAAGTAAAAGTATGGTCCGCTTTTTAAGCCGGAAAACAAGGGGTGTTCGAGGGCCGGATCAACTTTATTCCAGCCGACATGAGGTACCGGAAGGCCGGGTGGAAAACGCTTCACTTTTCCGGGAATAACGTTCAGTCCGCGGGTCGGACCTTCGGGGCTGCGTGCTTCCTCACTGCTGGAAAAAAGCAGCTGCATGCCGAGGCAGATGCCCAGAAAAGGTTTTTCCGCTGCTATTGCATCCATCAGGACTTCCGCCAGGTTTTTTCTGTTGATGATCGAAACTGCGTGATCGAAAGAACCCACCCCGGGGAAGATTAACGCGCCGGCCGATGATATGATCTTTAAGTCATCGGAAACGATTGGATCAAGGCCGACCATCATGGCGGCCTTGTAGACACTGTTTAAGTTCGCACATTCGCTGTCGATTATTACCGGTGAAGGCATGGGCTGCCACTTCCTGTGTCGGAGGTATGTCAAGAATGGTGAGGAGGCGGTTTGTGTCAAATTTTTTTAGATGCCGGCGTCATTAAAAAGTGCGGAGCCGGCTACTTTTTCAGCGCCAACTTCTTGAAAAAGCCGTCCCAGCCTCTCTACGCCGGCGACGATCTCTTTACATCCGGGTTGGCTGAAAGAAAACCGGGCGCTGTGCGTGCAGGTGCCGCAGCTGGAAAAGCCTTCGCCCGGGACGAAAGCGACATTGCGGCGCAGGGCCATATCAAGCAGCCCCGTGCTTGCCGGATAGCGGCCGGGAAAATTAACCCAGACAAAAAACCCTCCTCTTGGTCTATTATATACTATATCTTCAGGAAAGCAGCGTTCCATCGATTCGACCATGGCATCCCTTTTTTTCCGGTAAGCGTATTTTAAATCCTCAATATGCCTGGCGATAAATCCTTCCCGGGAGAGGCGGTAAGCCAGCTGCTGGCCGAGAGAGCTTGAGCAGAGGTCACTGCTCTGCTTGGCCAGGGTGATCTTTTCGATTAAAGGTTCCGGTCCGGTCATCCATCCAATGCGGATTCCGGGGATCAATACCTTGGAATATGACCCAAGGTAGATTACACGGTCGTGGTTATCGATATCAAAATATGAGGAAGGGACCTCGCCTTCATAGCAGAGTTCCCCGTAAGGGTCGTCTTCGACGACAGCCATACTGTAACGAGAGGCCACAGCCAGGATTTCCCGGCGCCGGTTTAAGCCGGTGGTTAGACCGGTCGGATTTTGAAAATTGGGTACGGTATAGAAAAACTTTGGGCTTTTGCCCTTTTTGCGCAGTTTCAAAATGGCATTTTCCATTGCGGCGGGCACGGGTCCTTCGTTATCCATGGCGATGCCGACCGGAATGCCGCCGTATGATTTAATGGCGCTCATTCCCCCGATATAAGCCGGCTCTTCAACCAGGACGGGATCGCCGGGATCGAGTAAAATCATGCACAAAAGATCCAGGCCCTGTTGGGAACCGTCGGTAATAATAACATTGTCAACTGTACATGTTTTATCGCTGCGGCTATTTTTTTCCGCCAGATGCCGGCGCAGTTCCAGGTGGCCTTCGGTGGGGCCGTACTGCATTGCCCGGCCGGCTTCTTCCTCAATCATTCGGGAAAGGGTCATGGTGATCTTTTCCTGCGGAAAAATATCGCTGTCGGGGAAGCCCCCGGCGAAGGAGATCACCTCTGGCCGCTCGGTCAGTGAAAAGTACTGCCTGATCTGTGAGCCGGTTATGCTGCTTGCGCGGCTGGCAAAATAATTGGGCCATGAAATACTCATCGAGGTTGCACTCCCTCCTGGAAACTAAAAAACCCGCCTCTATAAAGAGACGGGTTTATCCCGCGGTACCACTCCAGTTGCTCCCATCAGAGCCTCTCTATTCCGATAACGGCTTTGCAACCGGCT
>PUNU01000046.1 GCA_003551865.1 Syntrophomonadaceae bacterium | reverse complement strand
CACGGCCTCTTATTAAAAACTAGTATCCGGCGGGGACCTACTCTCCCGGGGGCTCTCGCCTCAAGTACCATCGGCGCTGGAGGGCTTAACTTGCGTGTTCTGCATGGGAACGGGTGTGGCCCCTCCGCTAGGCCCGCCATATGCATTGCCGGTTGAGTGCCGGGCCGGGTACTATTTTGCCCGGTTGGAAGTCGTCCCCTAAAAGGAACGACCGCTTTTGTGGCCGCCGCCATTTTTTATGTTTGCCATGGCCTCGGCCTTAGTCCCGCCGGTTGATGAGATTCCCACCTAAGGAATTGTGCCGGAAGAAAAAGAGCTTGATCAGTTAAAAAACTGGTCCAAAAATGTCCCAACCCTTGCTGTAATATCGGCCCGAGAGCCTCCTTCTTCCACCAGCCTGACAATGGCGCTGCCAATTATTACAGCGTCTCCGTCTCCGCCCAATGCGGCGATCTGTTCCGGCCTGGATATGCCGAAGCCGAGGGCCAGGGGCAAATCGGTCATTTTTCGAACCCGGTTTAACAGTTTCCGCCCGGAGGCGGGGATACTGTCTCGGGCCCCGGTTACCCCGGTTACCGAAACACAGTATATGAAGCCTTTTGCCCGCCCGGCGGTAGTAGCAATCCGCTCTTCAGAGCTGGTCGGGGCCAGGAGGTGGATAAAGTGAATGCCCGCTTGCTGCAGGTCTGTGCTTAGTTCGTTGCTTTCTTCCAGAGGTAAATCGGGAATTATTACCCCGTCTAATCCCTTTTTATAAGCCGTTTCTACAAACCTCCGTCTTCCGTAAGCAAAAACAGGGTTATAGTAGGTCATAATTAGAAGCGGGATATCAAGCGTTGACCTGAGCCTGCCAACCAGATCGAGAACATCGTCGAGGGTTACCCCCTGCTGTAAAGCGCGAACAGAGGCAGCCTGGATGACCGGGCCGTCGGCCACCGGATCGGAAAAAGGCACCCCCAGTTCAACCATGGCCGCACCCCTGCGGGCCAAGTCCCGGACCAGTGCTTCAGTGGTTTCCAGGTCCGGATCGCCGGCGGTGAGATAGGCAATCAGGCCCTTGCGACCGTCGGCTCTCAAGGTTTCAAAGCAGTTATCGATGCGGTTCATGTTTTCACCCCCTCAAGCGCTTTTGAGGTTACCGCTACATCCTTGTCCCCTCGCCCGGAGAGGCAAACCGCCACCGTTTGTCCTTTGGACATAGTCGGAACCAGTTTTTCCAGGTAGGCCAGGGCGTGCGCGCTTTCCAGGGCCGGTATGATCCCCTCGCACTCGGCAAGCAGGCTAAAAGCTTTCAATGCTTCCGCATCGGTAACCGCTTCATAGACCGCTCTTTTGGAATCTTTAAGGTAGGCATGTTCCGGCCCGACTCCGGGGTAATCCAGGCCGGCGGAGATAGAGTGGGCCGTTTGAACCTGACCGTTCGCGTCCTGCAGCAGGTAACTAAGATTGCCGTGCAGGACCCCCGGACAGCCGCCGCTCAGGCTGGCGGCATGTCGCGCGCTGGTAAGCCCTTCTCCCCCCGCCTCCACACCGATAAGCTTAACAGTTTCATTTTCGATGAAAGGATAAAAGAAGCCGGCGGCATTGCTTCCCCCGCCGACACAGGCCACCAGGCAATCGGGAAGTTTCTCCTCGCTCTGCATTATTTGTTCCCGCGTTTCCCTGCCGATAACCGACTGAAAATCTCGCACCATGGCCGGATAGGGATGAGGGCCGACCACGGAACCGATTATGTAATGAGTGTTTTCTACATTGGATACCCAATCCCTTAAGGCTTCATTGGTGGCATCTTTCAAGGTTTTGCTGCCGGATGTAACGGGAATAACCCGGGCTCCAAGCAGGTTCATCCGAAAAACATTTAGTTCCTGGCGCCGCATATCCTCCTCGCCCATGTATATTTCACATCCCAGACCGAACATGGTAGCCACGCTGGCCGTGGCCACCCCGTGCTGACCGGCGCCGGTTTCGGCGATAATTCTACTTTTACCCATTCTCTTGGCGACCAGAACCTGGCCCAGGGTATTGTTAATTTTATGCGCACCGGTATGATTTAGGTCCTCCCTTTTTAAGTATATTTTCACCCCACCCAGCCTGGAACTGAGGCGGCCGGCATAATATAGGGGAGTCGGCCGCCCGCAGTAGTGCTTCAGGTAATACTGTAACTCCTGAAAAAAAGCGGGGTCTTTTCTGCAGGCTTCATAACCAGCTTCCAATTGCAAAAGAGCGGTCATTAGGGTTTCCGGCACAAAACGCCCTCCATATGCTCCAAAGTATCCTTTGCTGTCAGGCAAGCTGTTCATTTTGCCACCTCCGAACCGTTTTAATAAAGTTATTAATTAAATCCCGGTCTTTGTGCCCGTTGGTTTCAACCCCCGAGCTTGCATCTACTCCAAAGGGCCTCACTGTTTCCAGGGCTGTGAGCACATTTTCAGTATTTAAGCCTCCGGCAACAATTAAGGGAATCCCTTCCAGATGTCCGGCCTGTTCTGAATGAACCAAATGCCAATCCCACCTCGTACCGCTGCCGCCGGGGCGGCCGGGGCAATATGCGTCCAGCAGGCAGGCCTTGACTGTGTCCCGGTACGCTTTTACAGCGCCTAAATCCTCGGCCGCTCTGATTCTAAAAGATTTTACGGCTTTACCCGGAAAATTATTGCAGTAGGCCGGGCTTTCTTCACCGTGGAACTGCAGCAGTTCCAATCCAAGCTCGCTTTCTATTGCTTTGACTTCCCGCAGCGGCCTGTCCACAAAAACGCCAACCTTTTCCAGGCCGGGGGGCAGCGCCGCAGCTATTGCTGCCGCTTTCTCCATGGTAATTTGCCTTTTGCCGGCAGCAAAAACAAATCCAATCGCATCAGCCCCGGCTGCCGCACAGGTTAGGGCATCTTGAATTGTGCGTATTCCGCAAATTTTAATCCACACGGCGGCCCAACCTCTCCTTCCTTATTCTTTTCCCAGCAGCTCTTTCATTTTGCGGCAGGGATCGTCCGCCCGCACCAGGGTTTCCCCAATCAAGGCCGCTTTAACACCGGCCCGTTTTAGCCTTATAATATCTTCGCGGGTGGCAATGCCGCTTTCACTGATCACAAATACTCCAGGTGAAATAGCGGCAGCCAAATCCAGGGTGGTGGCAAGGTCAACCTGGAAAGTTTTAAGATTACGGTTATTGATGCCAATTAATCCTGCTTCAGCCTTTAAAGCGCGTCTCAGCTCTGTTCGGTCGTGCACTTCGATCAGAGCTTCCATACCCAGGGTGCCGGCCAGGGTTACCAGGCGGTTCAAATCCTCGTCTTTCAAAATCGCTGCTATTAGCAAAATGGCGTCGGCCCCGAGCACTCTTGATTCATAAACCTGGTAATCGGATACAATAAAATCTTTCCGTAATACCGGCAGAGTGGTGACCTGCTTGGCAACAGCAATATAATTGCTGCTGCCCTGGAAAAAATCTCGCTCCGTAACAACTGATATCGCTTTGGCTCCGCCTTTGCGGTAAGCCTCCGCCAGTTCCCGGGGATTGAAGTCGGCGCGGAGCAGACCCTTCACCGGTGAAGCGCGCTTGATTTCGGCAATTATTGAAACCTCGCCGTCGCTGCCTAAGTTCAGCCGGAATGCTTTTACCGGTTCGGCTTCAGCAATCTTGTCCACCATTTCATTCAGGGGCCTTGCTTTTTTTATTTTTTCCACTTCTGCTTTTTTATGCTCTACAATTTGATCCAGTAGCATTTCATGGGGCGAATGAGGGCAAACTTTTCGCCGTCTCCTTTCCGGCAGCTTTATTGGTGTACTGCACAAAATCCCGCAGCTTGCGCAGTGCATCTCCCGAACGAAGAGCTTTTTGGGCCGGTTCGATCCCGCATGCGATGCTTTTCACTTTTCCGGCGACATAAAGCGCAGCAGCCGCATTAAGAACCACTATATCCTGCCTGGGTCCCGGCTCCCCTTCCAGGATACGCCTGGTTATCTCTGCATTCTTGGAGCTGTCCCCGCCCCGCAATGTTTCGATTGTGCTTTCGGGCAGGCCAAACATATCCGGGGTGATTTGGTAAGTACTTACGTCATTATTTTTTAGCTCGGTTACCGTGGTTGCTCCCATTGTCGATATTTCGTCCAGGCCACCCGCCCCGCTCACCACCAAAGCCGCTTTTATGCCCAGGCGCCTCAGCACCCGGCCCAGAACTTCCGTCAATTCGGGATCGTAAACCCCCATCAGCTGATATTCTGCTGCGGCCGGATTGGCCAGGGGTCCAAGCATGTTAAAAATTGTTCTGATCCCGATCTCTTTGCGGGCTTTTACCGCATGTTTCATGGCGGCATGAAACACGGGCGCAAACAGAAAACCGATCCCCGTTTCATCAATGGCTGCGGCGGCAGCTTCCGGGCCAAGGCCCAGTCTTGCCCCCAGGGCTTCCAGCACATCGGCACTGCCGCACTTGCTTGAGATGGAGCGATTGCCATGCTTGGCAACCGGCACTCCGCAGGCCGCCACAACAAAAGCGGCGGTGGTTGATATGTTAAACGTGCCCGCCCTGTCGCCCCCGGTTCCGCAAGTGTCAACCAGGCCTTCTGACCCCACCGGCGCCTTTGCCGCCCCGGAACGCATTGCCCTTGCAAAACCGGCTATTTCAGCTTCATACTCTCCTTTCATGCGCAAAGCCGTGATCAAACCGGCAATTTGCGCGTCAGTTGCTTCTCCGGTCATGATCTCTTCCATAACCCGGCAGGCGTCTTCTTCTTCAAGATTATTTTGTGCGGCCACTGCAGCTATAGCTTCCGTTATAATCATTTTTTATCCCTCCTTCTTTAATAAAATTGGCTATAATTTGTTTGCCTTCCCTGGTGAGAATCGATTCAGGATGAAACTGTATCCCCCAAACGGGATATTTATAATGCTTCAAACCCATGATCTCACCGTCTTCTGAAGTTGCCGTCACCTGCAGCGATCGAGGTAGACTGGCTGGATTAACCACCAGGGAATGGTAACGCGCTGCATAAAAATTGTTCTCAATTCCTTTAAACAGGTCTTCCCCGTTATGGGCGATTGACGACACCTTTCCGTGCATCAAGCGGCCGGCGGAAATGATTTCTCCTCCGTAAGCCCGACCGATTGCCTGGTGCCCCAGACAGACCCCCAGCAGGGGGATCGTTCCTTGAAGCATGCTGATCAAATCCAGGCAAATTCCGGCACCGTCCGGATGGCCCGGGCCGGGAGACAAAACTATTCGCTCCGGGGCCATTTTGACCACTCCGGCAGGCGTGATTTCATCATTGCGGTAAACCGCCAGTTTAACGGACCCGGCCAGCTCACCAAGATACTGAACCAGGTTGTAGGTAAAAGAGTCGTAATTATCGATTACCAAAATCAAGTTAATCCCTCCTCGGCCACCTGCAGAGCTTTAATGAGCACCTTGGCCTTGTTGATTGTTTCTTCATATTCACTCTCCGGCAGGGAATCGGCAACAATGCCGGCCCCGGCCTGGGCATACGCTTTGCCCCCTGTAAAGACGATCGTCCTGATTGTTATACAGGTGTCCATATTGCCGTCGAAAGAAAAATAACCTGTCGCGCCGGCATACGGACCGCGCTTAATCGGCTCCAGCTCATCGATTATCTCCATTGCCCTGATTTTGGGAGCTCCCGATACGGTCCCGGCCGGAAAGCAAGCCACCAGGGCGTCAAAGGCGTCTTTATTTGGGGCCAATTCGCCTCTTACTTCCGAAACCAGGTGCATAACATGTGAATATCTCTCACAGTTCATGAAAACGGGCACTTCTACGCTGCCGAACCGTGACACCCTGCCCAGATCATTGCGTCCCAGATCTACCAGCATCACATGTTCCGCCCTTTCCTTGGGATCGTCAGTCAGTTCTTTTTCCAACATAAAATCTTCTTCTGAGGTCTCACCCCGGGGCCTGGTTCCGGCAATCGGCCTGTTTTCGACAAAACCATCTTCCAGGCGAACCAACATTTCCGGAGAAGCACCTGCTATTCTGAGATCATCAAAATGGAGGTAATACATGTACGGCGAGGGATTTAGCGAACGCAGCGCGCGGTATACTTCGAAGGGTTTTGCTTTACTCGGCACTTCAAACCTTTGCGATAATACAGCCTGCAGAATATCCCCGGCCTGGATATACTGCTTGATTTTTTCCACTCCGGTGTGGAATTCCGTTCTTTCGAAGCTGCTCTTCACAGCAAGTGAATTCTCCCCTGTTGTGTTTGCTTGACCTGATTTGCCAGCTTTAGAGCGGTTATTGCGGATGGAGTCCGTTAAAAGCTCGATTCTTTCCAGTGCCCGGTCATATGAGGCGTCCGGATCGGAACCTGGCCTGACGTTGCTGATAATTTTTAACTTTGAAGTATAATGGTCAAAAACAATTACACTTTCCGGAAATATCAAATAAGCATCCGGCAGACCCAGTTCATCACCGGGTTGATCGGGCAGGTGCTCGAAAAGGCGCATACAATCATAACCGATATAACCAACGGCTCCCCCGGAAAAACGGGGCAATTCCTGGTGTTTCAAAGCATTAAAATCACTGAGAATCTTCCGCAGCACGGTAACCAGGTTGCCGTTTTGTTCTACT
>PUNU01000119.1 GCA_003551865.1 Syntrophomonadaceae bacterium | reverse complement strand
CCGCGAAGGCAGGGTCAACGCCTACATGCCTTTGTAGATCGCCCCATCCTTCTTAACTCCCAGCAGCAGCTCCCGACTGGGCGTCGGCAGCCACCACCAGGAACTTCATCGATGTGCCCTTAGCGGATTTTTAGGCCCGCTTTCGGGGAGGGACGCCAACTAGAATACTGCGCCACTTATGCCGCCTTTTGTACCCAATCATAGCATAACCTTAGCCCGGAGACAACAAGCCGGCTTGACCTTCTATTATGCAGTTTAAAGCCTCAAACGGCAAATTTTTAAATGCTGTAATCACTTTTTGCGGTAAACCATACGTTCTGCCAGCCCCGCCAGCAGATCCGCCGGGCGATCCAGGCCTTTTAGCGCGGCCACTGCCTCCGCATATAACTGTTCGGCCCTCTGCCCGGCTTTCTCGGGACCTAAAACAGCGGGAAAAGTGGCTTTACCCTGAACCCGGTCCGCTCCCGCCGGCTTTCCCAGTTCTTCCGCCGTGCCTTCCAGGTCAAGCAGGTCGTCGACAATTTGAAATGCGGCGCCGATTTTTTCTCCGAAGATGCCCAGCATTTCCAGCTCTTTTACCCCGGCATCCGCCGTTAGGGCGCCGCATATAACCGACGCCCTGAGCAGGGCTCCGGTTTTCATTGCCGCAAGGCGCTCAATTTCATCAGGAGCCAGTTCTTGTTCTTCGGCCTCCAGGTCCAGGGACTGACCGCCGATCATCCCCTCACCCCCGGCGGCAGCGGCCAGTTCGGCCGTTATTTTGTTCGCCTTCTCTTCCCGTCCTTCCTGCCGGCCGTACTTAGCCAGCAGGCCGAACGCTCCGGTCAGCAGGGCATCACCGGCCAGGATTGCGGTGGCCTCTCCAAAGGCGCGGTGGCAGGACGGCCTGCCCCGCCTGAGGTCGCTGTCATCCATTGCCGGCAGATCGTCGTGGATCAGGGAGTAGGTGTGGATATACTCTATCGCACAGCCCACCAGGGTTACTGAACTATCTTTTAAACCCAGCGTCTCCGCCGTGGCAATGGCTAAAATGGGCCTCAGCCTCTTTCCTCCCGCTTCCAGGCTGTAGCGCATCGCTTCCAGCACAGCAAGCGTCCCGGTTTGCGGCAGGTTTTCGAGCAGGGCCCGGTTTATCTCTTCCCGCTTTCTTTCCAGGTAACCTTCTATGTCAACCATTACTCATCCCCGTCCGGTTTTTCCTCCTGCTCAGGCACAGATCCCCCGGCTTCCTGCTCCCCGTTTTTCAGCAGGTACTCCACCCGGTATTCAATTTCGGCCAGCTTCTCGCGGCAGTAGCGGGACAGGGCTATACCTTCCTGGAAAGCGTTTAGCGATTCTTCCAGCGGTATTTCGCCGTCTTCGAGCCGGCTGACTATTTCTTCCAGCCGTTTGACCGCTTCTTCATAGGTCATATCTTCTAATTTTTTATCCTTCAATGATACTGTCCTCCTCGATGCGCTCAGTGCGGCAGTCGGCCCTTCCGTCCTTGAAGTTAAGCCGCAGCAGCTGGTTGAGCCGGATATCTTTCACCGAACGGATGATATTGCCCTGCTCGTCGCGGCAAAAACTGTAGCCGCGGTTCATAACTTTCAAAGGGCTGTAGCTTTCAAGCCTGTCAATCAGGCCGGAAAGCTTCATTCCTTTAAGCTGAAGCTGGCGGACCATTTCCCTCCCGAGCATATCTGAGAGCTGTTTTAGCCGATCGCGGGAAGCCTTAACCCTCTCGCGGGGCCGCCGAAAAAAGCGTTCACCGACCACATGATCGAGGTACTGTTTTTCCCGCACTACGCGCCTCTGCACACCCTGGGCCAGCCGCTCTTCAAGCCTCTTAAGTGAACTGAGCAGTTCTTCCCGGTCGGGCAGAGCCGCCACCGCCGCCGCGGTCGGTGTGGGTGCCCGCATATCGGCCACAAAATCGGCTATGGTAAAATCCGTCTCATGGCCCACCGCCGCTATTACCGGCAGGCTTGAGCAGTGCACGGCCCGGGCCACCGCTTCATCGTTGAAAGGCCACAGGTCTTCAATCGAGCCGCCCCCGCGGGTAAGGATGATCAGTTCAACATCGTCTCTCCGGTTGAGCATCTCCAGGGCCCGGACGATATCGGGCGCCGCACCGGGACCCTGCACCAGGCTCTCGACAACCAGCAGGTGGACATGGGGAAAGCGCTTCTTAACCGTGGTCAAAATATCCTGCAGGGCCGCACCCGAGGGAGAGGTTATCAGGCCGATCTTGCGGGGCATAAACGGGATCTTTTGTTTGCATTCTTCCCGGAAAAGCCCTTCTTTTTCCAGTTTTTCCTTGAGCTGTTCATAGGCCAGGAAAAAGGAACCCTTCCCGGCCGGCTCCAGGTCGGCCACGTAAAGCTGGTAGGCGCCGTCCGGTTCATAAACCGAAATACTGCCGTGGACAATTACCTCCATACCGTCTGTCGGTTCAAAAAAACAGCGCCGGTTTTCCCGGCGAAAAAAAACACAGCGCAGGGAAGATGTGCTGTCTTTGATCCTGAAGTACATATGTCCGGAGCGGTGATGTTTGAAATTAGAGATTTCCCCCGCCACCCACAGATCGCGGAGGCGGGGGTCACCATGAATTAAACCTTTTACATAGCGGTTTATATCGGCAACACTTAAAACAGCGTCCGGTTTTTGCATCTTATTATCCGGCAAACAGACCTTCCATCTCTTCCCGGACGTCCTCCAGGGAAGCATATTGCCAATCTGCGCCCAATTCCCGGGCCAGGTCGCAGATTACCTGCCAGTCCTCTTTTTGACCGCGCCCGTTCTGCAGGGCGGGGGTATTGAGGTAGGTCAGCCCGGACGAGTTGGTAAACGAGCCGGCCTTTTGGAAAATCGGCAGGGCCGGTAAAACCAGGTCGGCTTCGCCGGGCGCCTCTTCTTTACTGCTGCATGAAACGGCCAAAAAGTCAAGACCGCCGAGTTTAAGCTCCGCAAAGCCGGTCCCGAAAGCAAGCACCCCTTTGACTTTGTCCTTACCGGCGGCGGCCAGAACTTCTTCTCTGCCCAGTCCGGCATCACCGTTTAAGGGCTCCATACCGGGACCAAATACCGGTGAACCGCCGCATGCCAGCATGCCGGCGGCGTTGCTGAAGCGCGAAAGCAGCAGCAGGTCACTGCGTCCTTTTTCAAGCTTGCCCCCGGCTTTGGCCATCTCAAGCAAAGCGTCCAGGGTCTTATCATCGGCCGAAGCCAAAAACTCGGAGCTGACTATTATGGAACTGTCCGGTTTCTCCAGGTGTTCTGCCGCCATTTTTAAGTCATCAGCCGAAACCCCGGCCTTCCCGGCCGGCCCTTCCGGATCTTCACCCTGCAAGACGGCGGTAATCCCTTCAAACAGCGCGCTCTCTGAGCCGGACTTGGCCTTTAAATTGATCTCTTCCCAGGTGGAAAAGCGGTCTTCATCAGCGGCTATTTTGACTACGCGGGCGTCGCCAAAACGCGCCGCCTGTCCCACCGCCATCGCCGCCACCGGGTGGGTTTCTTCCAGCCCCGGCCCGATCACAAACAGCGCTTCGTTGTACTGCATTGAGGCCGGGGTGGGGAAAAATGAATCGGCTCCCGCGGCTTCCAGGACTTTTTTGTAAGTTTTAGCCCAGTTCGCCTCGACACCCAGATCGACATTGTTCGTGCCCATTACCTGGCGGGCCAGCTTTTGCAAAAGGTAGCACTCTTCGTTGCTCAGCTGTCCCGAAGCCAGCACAGCCAGGGCCTCTGCGCCCGAGTTTTTCTTAATCTCGAGCAGGTTTTGGGCCGCCTGCTTAACCGCCTCGTCGTAGCCGATTTCTTTGGCCTGCTTGCCCTCGATCAGCAGTGGAGCAGACAGGGGCTTCTTGTCTGTTTCATTTACCCCAAACTTGCCCTTTTTACAGAGCCAGCTTACTTTTTCGCCTTCCCGGGGTACGGTGACCCTGATCAGGTCCTCACCAAAGGCCTGCCGTTCAAGGGCACAACCCAGCGAGCATTCCACGCACAAACCCGGTGCCCGGCTGAGCTCCCACTCCCTGCCCCCGGCCCTGCGGCCTTTTACGGTCAGGGCGGCGACAGGGCAGACGTCGACACACTGCCCGCAGTGAACACAGCCTGCTTCTTCCAGGGACACCTCTTCACCGTCTTTGCAAGGGATAACGCGGGTATTGACCCCGTTTCCGACAAAGCTGTATACAAAAGCGCCCGGTCCGGAACGGCAAACCTGCAGGCAGCGCCCGCAGAGGATGCACTTTTCCTCGTCACGCACGATGTAGGGATCGTCTTCCTTCTTTTCTTTCGGTATGTCAGTTTCTAGCTGTTCGGGCAGCTCGGACTGGAACTCGTAGGCTTTTTGCTGCAGTTCACAGGTTCCGGTCCGTTCGCAGGTCAGGCAGTCTTTGTAGGGGTGAGTGGAAAGGGACAGGACCAGGATTTGCTCCCGCATTACCTGGATATCCGGCGTAGTGGTGGTGACGACCATCCCTTCGGTCACCGGGTTGTCGCAAGATGTGATCGGCTTTTCAATTCCCTCTACATCGACGATGCAGATGCGGCAGTGACCAAGTGGAGCCAACCGGGGGTGATAGCATAAAGTGGGAATGTCGATTCCGTTCTGCCGGGCCGCCTCCAGAATAGTTGTGCCCTCTTCAGCGAAAATTTTCTTTCCGTCAATTTGCAACCTTACTGTTTTCATTGTGATTATACCCTCCCCTCGGTTATAAAATGGCCATGCCCAGGCGCAAACACTTGATACAGCGTTCCGCTTCATTGATCACTTCAGACGGATATTTAAAGCCCAGTTCGGCCTCGTCGAATCCCTTGATCCTTTCTTTAACCGGCCGGGCTTCTTCCTCCAGCCGGGCCCTTCCTCCCACAATTTCCGGTGCTATTTCTTCTTTATAGACACCCGTATTCTCAATATACCTTTCCATCACGTGCCACGGGCCGACCTCGCTCTTGCCGCCGCGGAGATAGCTGTCGATAGCTTCGGCGGCACGGTTGGCCGAAGCTATCGCTTCGATTACCGTGCGGGCGCCGAGCACCACGTCGCCCCCGGCAAAAACTCCCTCTTCCGGGGCGGCCATCGTGTCCGGATCCACGGTCAGGGTGCCTTTTTTGCTCACTTCGAGCTCGCATTCCGGGGTCACGTAGCAGAAATCGGCCACCTGCCCGATTGCCGGGATGACCGTATCCACTTCCAGCACAAATTCTGAACCCTCGATCGGTTCCGGGCGGCGCCTGCCGCTTTCATCCGGCTCACCCAGGCGCATCCTGATGCACTCCACACCGCTGACACAGCCGCCTTCTTCCAAGATACAGCCGGGATTGGCCAGTAAATGGAATATAATACCTTCTTCTTCGGCGGCGTCCACCTCGGCCTTGTTGGCCGGCATTTCCGTCCGGCTGCGGCGGTAAATCAGGTGGACCTCTTTAACGCCGAGGCGCACCGCTGAACGGGCACAGTCCATGGCCACGTTCCCGCCGCCGACCACGGCCACCCTATCGCCGAGATCAACTTTTTCGCCGAGGTTAATCCGGCGCAAATATTCAACTCCCGGCATGTAGCCCTTGTAGCCGGCATCTTCGCCTTTGCAGCCCATGGTGGCGCTCTCGTGCAATCCGTTGGCGATAAAAATCGCCTTGTAACCCTGGTCCCGGATCTGGTGTAAGGTAACATCTTCCCCGACCTTGGTGTTGTATTTTATTTCAACCCCCAGGCTCTTGATCAGGTCAATTTCGGCGTTTAGGATATCGCGCGGCAGGCGGTAACTGGGAATTCCCACCGCCAGCATTCCCCCGGCTACGGGCAGAGCTTCAAAAATGGTCACCCTGTAGCCTTTTTGGGCCAGCTGGTATGCTGCGTTCAGCCCGGCCGGGCCGGCGCCGACTACGGCCACGCGATCGGCATCGGCTTTTGGCTGGGGATATTTTACTTTTTCATCGTAATCGTTCTTTCTTCCGAAGTCGGCGGCAAACCGCTTAAGCACCCTGATCGACAGCGACTCGTCGTAGGGCTGGCGGTTGCAGTTATCCTCGCAGGGATGGACGCAAACCCGGCCAAGGGTGCCGACCAGTGCGGTCTTTTCTCGGTTTACAGCCAGGGCCTCTTCGTAATTGCCCTCCTTGATACACTCGATATACTTGGGAATATTAATATGGGCCGGACAACCGTTGCGGCAGGGCGCCGTCAATATCGGCCGGTAGGTGAGGCCGTTGCCCGGTGCGGGCCGGTCATCGCCCAGGTAAGCTGCAAAATCCCGGTTAAAATACTCCAGTGCGTGCAGCAGAGGCACCGGTGAAGACATACCCAGCTCACACAGTGAACTTTCCTTGATCAGTGTGCCGATCTCGTTCAGGAAGGCCAAATCCGATTCTCTTCCTTCTCCCGCGATCAGCTTTTCCAGGCGGTCGGCAATCACTTTACTGCCGGCCCGGCAGGGAACACATCGGCCGCAGGATTCCTGCTGCATGTTCTTGTAATACTCTTTTAATGCTTCAACAACGTTTAATTCCGGATCGGCTATCACCATCCCCGCCCAACCGATAAAGGCTTTTACATCTTCACCATCCAGTTGAGGGGGCAGATCCAGCTGCTGCAGTTCCGTCCGATCGTCAAAACCCTTTT
>PUNU01000084.1 GCA_003551865.1 Syntrophomonadaceae bacterium | reverse complement strand
GAAGTGGAAGTACACAGGGATGGTAAAATCTACCACCAGCGTTACGAGGCAGGCAGGAGAAAGACCCCCATCAAAGAAAAAAAAGCGGACAGTGCGCGCAGGACAGGCACAAGGATTACTTTCAAACCGGATTCCTCAATTTTTGACAAAGTAGAGTTTGAAAATGAAATTATTATCCAGCGCCTGCGTGAACTTGCCTTTCTAAACAAAGGGACTACCATTTCTTTTAAGGATTTGCGCAGCGGCAGTGGAGAAAAATTTAAATTTGACGGCGGCATTGTCCAGTATGCTACCTATCTAAACCAGGGCAAAGAAACCGTGCCCACCAAGCCCGTTTACATTAATCGTTCGGCCAACGGTTTTGAAGTGGAGCTGGCTTTGCAGTATCATGCCGGTTATGCCGAAGTTATTTATTCCTATGCCAACAATATTCATACTCACGAGGGCGGCACTCACGAATACGGTTTCAAGGTCTCCCTTACCCGGTTGATCAATGATTTTGCCCGCAAACTGGGTATGCTGAAAGAGAGCCAGAACAACCTGGCCGGGGAAGATATCAGGGAAGGGTTGACCGCCGTCTTAAGTGTTAAACTGCTTGATCCCCAGTTCGAAGGGCAGACAAAAACTAAGCTGGGCAACAGCGAAATTCGCAGTGTAATTGACAATATATGCTATGAAGAGCTGGAGGCATACCTGGAACAAAATCCATCTGTAGCCCGGCGAATTATTGAAAAATCAATCCGGGCTTCCCGGGCCCGGGAAGCCGCCCGTAAGGCGAGAGAGCTTACCAGGCGAAAAAATGCCCTGGAGGTGAGCAGCCTTCCGGGTAAACTTGCCGACTGTACTTCCAAGGATCCCGGTGAAAGCGAGCTTTTCCTGGTGGAAGGCGATTCCGCCGGCGGATCTGCCAAGCAGGGCAGGGACCGCCGGATCCAGGCTATTTTACCCCTGAGAGGAAAAATTCTCAATGTCGAAAAAGCGAGGCTGGATAAGATCCTGGCCAACGAAGAAATAAGAACCCTGATTACTGCTCTGGGCACCGGTATCGAAGACGAATTTGATGTCAAGCGGGCCCGCTATCAAAAAATCATTATCATGACTGATGCGGATGTAGACGGATCACACATCAGGGTGCTTCTGCTTACATTTTTCTACCGCTTTCTGCCCCAGTTAATAGAAAGTGGGTTTGTTTATATTGCCCAGCCGCCGCTGTACAAGGTTAAAAAGGGCAAGAAAGAGCAGTACCTTTTCCGCGAGGAAGAGCTGGTGAAGCTTTTAAATGAGTGGACGCGAGACGGGGGCATTCAAATACAGCGCTATAAAGGCCTTGGCGAAATGAACCCCGACCAGCTTTGGGAAACCACCATGAATCCCGAAAGCAGGATAATCAAGCGCGTTGAGTTGGTCGATGCGATGCTGGCGGACAATATTTTTGGAGTCCTCATGGGTGATAAAGTGGAACCGCGCCGCAAGTTTATCGAAGACAACGCCCGCCGGGTGCAGAACCTGGATATTTAAGGTGTATCTAAAAACTTTGGAGGGCTTTGGTTGTTATTGAGGCTGGTAGTTCCTTATATTATACTCGCGGGTATCATAGCCGGCTATATCTATTTTCGGCGTAGAAAACTGGGGCCGATTTTACTCAAAGTCGATCGGCAATTTTTTAGCGTCCACAATACCGATTCATTTTTGTTGATCTTGATTATTGCCGCAGCCGGCTATTTACTACTGCGCCTTGAACTGCAGAATCTTGTCTCATCACCCGGTTACTCCGGGCCGGGACACTATGCAGTGGCTTTCTTTTACGGGTCATTGGTTTTGGCCGTCATTGCGCGCGAGGCGGAAAAGCCGGCTTTAAGGGAAAAGGGCATCTCTTCGCCGCGCGGTTTCTACACCTGGCAGGAGATCGATTCTTACAACTGGTCAAAACTACTGCTGACCCTCAATGTTTTACGGGGAAAGCGCATCAGGCCGGAGGTATGGCCGATAGCTGATGCCGAATCAAAAAGACGGATTAGCTACATCCTAAAAAAGAAGGTTCCCAGGAAGAAAAAGCGGCCCAAAAAGTAAACATCTTGAAGTGCCCAACCCGGACCAGCCGGTGCCATAAAAGCCGGCTTTCAAATTGACCCCTTATAGATCCAGTTTAGATCGGTATTTCCGGGATTTTTTAAAAAGTCCTGTCAAATTTGCGCAGGACTTCAGTAGTAAGAGCCTAAAGGAAACACTTTCGAACTGCTGCTATTTTCCCGGGCATAAGCTTGGCCGGCCCCCGATTATAAAAGCGGGGGCAATATAGTGGGTTGACCGGTATTTACTCCCTTTTCTACGATTTCGATCTGTGGTAAAATTTATCTAATATTTACCCTGTTTAATCATTGTTCATTTAATAAACCGCCATCCGGTGCTGCTGCCGCATAACGGGCGGTCTGCTTGATTTAATTTAACGGGTAAATAAGCGGATATCTGCAAAGGAGAAACTATGATCGAAGAACAACATGTCGTGCCGGTTAATATTCATGATGAAGTTAAGGTGTCTTTCCTTGACTATGCCATGAGCGTCATCGTGAGCAGGGCTTTGCCCGATATTCGGGACGGTTTGAAGCCGGTGCACAGGCGGATTCTTTATGCTATGCACGAGATGGGTTCGACCCATGATAAGCCCCATCGCAAATCGGCCCGGATAGTCGGTGAAGTTTTAGGGAAGTACCATCCCCATGGCGATGTCGCCCTGTACGATGCCCTGGTGCGCCTGGCCCAGGATTTTTCCACCCGCTATCCCCTGGTGGACGGCCACGGCAACTTTGGGTCGCCTGACGGAGATTCTGCCGCAGCAATGCGCTACACCGAAGCCCGCCTTTCGCCGATTGCTGCAGAGCTCCTATCCGATCTCGAAAAAGAAACCGTCGATTTCCGACCCAACTTTGACGAAACCCTAAAAGAACCGGTAGTTTTGCCTTCACGGTTTCCAAATTTACTGGCCAATGGTTCCTCCGGGATTGCTGTGGGCATGGCCACCAATATTCCCCCGCACAATTTAAATGAATTGATTGAAGCAATCAACTATATTATAGACCATCCCGAAGCCTCGATCGGGGATTTAATGCAGGTAATAGAGGGGCCCGATTTTCCCACAGGCGGCATTATCGTCGGTCGGGAAGGCATTGATTCCGCTTATCGAACCGGTCGGGGCATGATCAAACTGCGGGGCCGGGCCCAGGTGGAAAAGAAGGATAAAGGACGCGACCAGATCGTGATCAGCGAACTGCCTTACCAGCAGAACAAAGCGAAGCTGGTGGAAAGAATTGCCGAGCTGGTTAAAGAGCAAAAATTGGAGGGCATTACCGATCTCCGTGATGAGTCCGACCGCTCGGGAGTACGGGTAGTCCTTGAAATCAAAAGGGATTATGATCCCCAGGTAATTATCAACCAGCTCTATAAATTTTCTCCCCTCCAGCAGTCTTACGGCATCATTATGCTGGCCCTGGTTGACGGGCAGCCCCTTGTTTTAAACCTGAAACAAATGCTGGCCTATTACCTGGAGCATCAAAAAGAAGTTATCACTCGCCGATCCCGCTATGACTTAAAGCGCGCCGAAGAAAGAATGCATATCGTTGAAGGCCTGCTGACCGCCCTCGACCGCCTGGACGAAGTTATTGCCCTAATCCGGGCCTCGAAAGATGTTCAAACCGCCCGCGAAGGCTTGATTGATCTGCTGGACCTGTCTGAAAAACAAGCCCAGGCCATCCTGGATATGCGGCTGCAGCGCCTGACACAGCTGGAAATATCAAAGCTGGTCGAGGAACGAGAGCAGCTGCAGGAAAAAATAAACTACCTGCGCAAGGTTCTCGAAGACGAGTCCCTTCTTCTTGGCATCATCAAGGACGAGCTGTCTGAAATCCAGGAAAAACACGGCGACGATCGCCGTACCCAGATCGTCGAGGACGAAGGCGATGTCGTATTAACGGATCTGATTTTCCAGGAAGACGTTGTAGTCACCCTAACTGATCGCGGTTATATCAAAAGGCTGCCACTGGCTACTTACCGCAGTCAGCGCCGCGGCGGCAGGGGAGTTTTAGGTATGCAAACCAGGGAAAACGACCGCGTAGAACAATGCCATGTCGCCTCCACCCACGACAGGCTGCTGTGCTTCAGCAACCGGGGCAAGGTCTACCTGCTCCAGATACACGAGATCCCGGAATCGGGCCGTCAGTCCAGGGGCACGGCGTTGGTCAATTTGCTGCCCCTGGAAGAAAATGAATACATTTCGGCCACATTGCCCATCAGTGAATTCAGCGAAGGGTATTACCTCCTGATGGTAACAGCCAGGGGGATGATCAAGAAAACATCCTTGAAAGAATACAGGAATACACGTAAAACCGGCCTTAATGCCCTGAGTCTTTCCGAAGAGGATGAACTGATGGCCGTTAGGCTGACCGACGGCCAAAAAGAAGTTATTGTCGGGACAAGTGCCGGTCTGTTTGTGCGTTTCCCGGAAAACCAGGTCAGGGCAATGGGCCGCAGTGCCAGGGGGGTCAAGGCTGTTTCCCTTGGCAGCAAGGACAGGGTGGTCGGAGCCGACCTGGTTGCAGGCGAACAACAGCTGCTAATTGCTTCGGCGAAAGGGTACGGCAAGCGGGTAGCTGTCAGCGAATTCAGTGCACACCGCCGCGGCGGCAAGGGCATGATCGGCATGAAAACGACGTCTCACAGCGGGCCCATGGCGGTATTCATCGTCTTGAGTGGGGAAGAAATGGAATTTATGATCATAACCGCCCGGGGAGTGGTCAATCGGCAGAAAGTTGAGCAGGTTTCCTTGATGGGTCGTTATGCACGGGGCGTTACCCTGATCAGGCTTGATGAGAAAGATCGGGTGGTTAACCTGATCGGTTTGGATTAAAATGTCATAAAACCGCATTAAGGTTTTAGAAGGGCAGGAATGGTTATGGCTGAAAAAAGAATAATTGGTATTACCGACACCTCTCTGCGCGATGCTCACCAATCACTGTTGGCGACTAGAATGCGCATGGTAGAAATGCTTCCCGTGCTGGAAATAATGGACCAGGTCGGCTATCATTCGCTGGAGGTATGGGGCGGCGCCACTTTCGACACCTGCATGCGTTTTCTTGATGAAGATCCCTGGGAACGTCTGCGCCGGCTGCGCAAAGAATTGAAAAACACCAAGCTGCAGATGCTCCTGCGCGGGCAAAATATTGTCGGCTATCGTCATTACCCGGACGACGTCCTGGGCGAGTTTATTAAGAAAGCCGTCTACAATGGACTGGACATCATTCGTATTTTCGACGCTTTAAATGATCTGCGCAACATGGAACAGGCCATACGTTTTACGAGGGAAGAAGGAGCCCATGCCCAGGGGACGATCAGTTATACCATCAGCCCATTGCACGATAACGACTATTTTGTTCAGATGGGCCGGAATCTCAAATCCCTCGGTGCCGACTCAATCTGTATTAAGGATATGGCCGGATTGATTGCGCCCTATGACGCTTATGAGCTGGTTGGCAGGTTGAAAGAAGAAGTGGGCTTGCCTGTACAGCTGCACTGCCATTACACGAGCGGCATGGCTTCAATGGCTTACCTTAAAGCGGTGGAAGCCGGGGTGGCCGTAATTGATACCGCCAACGCAGCGCTGGCTATGGGCACCAGCCAGCCGGCTACCGACTCCATGGTCGCCGCGCTTAAAGACACTCCCTACGATACGGGACTCGATTTACAGCTTTTGTCGAAGGTGAGCGAGCATTTCAAAGAAGTCAGCTGCAGTTATGAAATACCGCGAGATATCCTCGGCGTGGACGCCAATGTATTGAGCTACCAGATTCCGGGCGGGATGATATCCAACCTGGCTTCCCAGCTGGCTGAACAAAAAGCAACCCATTTGCTTAAAGACGTACTCGCCGAAGTGCCAAGGGTGCGCGCCGATCTCGGTTACCCTCCCCTGGTCACGCCGAGCAGCCAAATTGTCGGCACCCAGGCGGTGGTAAACGTGCTCACCGGTGAACGCTACAAGATGGTAATAACCGAGGCAAAGAATTACCTGCGCGGACTTTACGGAAAACCACCCGGAGAAGTAAACCCTGAAATATTAAAGAAAGTCCTGAAAGACGAAAAACCGATCACCGGCCGGCCGGCCGATTTGCTGAAGCCGCAGCTGGAGGAAGCAAGAAAAGAAATTGCCGAATATATCGAGCAGGAAGAAGACGTGCTTTCCTATATTATCTTTCCCAATGTGGCGATCGACTTTTTTAAAAGGCGGAAGGGGCTTTTACCGCCGCTGGAGCTGAACAGCAGCTGTGAAGGCGGCAGGGCGGTTAATACGGTATCCGAGAAAAAAAGCGCCCGAAACGACCCGGATTTTGAAGCTGTAAGCCACGTAGTAGACAAAGATTTGATCTGGAGTGACGAAGCAAACACGGTATATCCGGTGGCCTAGGCTTTACTCCTCTCGACCTGTTAATTAAAAATCGTTACTACTAAGCCTATTGTCCTTGTTGAATGAAAAGCGGCGCCATGGGGTCGAGTAGCGCGGGGGAATTTCACCCCCACGCCCTCCCAGAACCGGACGTGAACCTCTCGATTCATCCGGCTCTTACAGTCCAGCCGTCCTCGGGTATAGCTGCCAATGAGCAAAAAG
>PUNU01000216.1 GCA_003551865.1 Syntrophomonadaceae bacterium | reverse complement strand
TTCAGCCCCTTCCCTGTCAAATTCCAGGCTGACAAAGGGATGGCGGACTTCCGGGACCCTTTCCGCCCGGGCATTAACCAGGTTGGCTCCGGTGACAATTTCTTCACCGTCCGGTCCTATAAATTTTAACATGGCCGTCCGCCCGATAACTTCGCGGGCCTGCTCGACTTCTTCCAGTTCGGGCAATTCGATCCTGATGCGGTCATCGCCCTGGGGAGCAATCACCGGTTCAGCAACCCCCAGTTCATCAACGCGCATGCGGATGACCTGGACCGCCCGATCGATGGTGTCTTCGTCAACTTCCCGGTCTTCAGTCTCAACCGCTTCCATGAGAACATACAGCCCCCCGGCAATATCAAGCCCGCGCTTGATCCCGTCTTCCCGATCTGCGGCGTTTGTAAAAGCCCAGTAGCCGGATGCTATGATCAGGATGCACAAAATGATAAAGATCAAGAAACGGCCGGGTTTAATTACTGAATTCATAATCTCCTTCACTCCAATCATTGCAAAACAAGCCGGGGCACGAGTCAGTGCCCTGTCAAGTGAGTATTTTCTGTTTTTAATTTGCAGTTGTTGCCAGCCGGCGCTCACCCGACACTCAGCTCTTTAACAAACCGCCTATATTTTTTCTGGCTGTTTGCCGTAAGCAAAGCCGGTTGAGTGCCGGAGGCGGGCCGGCCTTCGGTACGCTTCATATGGAGCGCACCGGATCAAATGACAGGCCAGTCGTTCCCCACCCCGCCTGTCTACTTCTTAACCGCCCCCGGTCAGGGGCTCAGGTACTCCTTAATCACTTTTTGGATCAACTGTTCTTCTTTAACCGGAATCATTGCAACGGAACCAATGGCGGTAGGCAGGACAAAAATATATTCATCTTCGCGGCGCTTTTTGTCATGCCTTAGTTTACAGATAACCTGGTCCGAGGTCAAGCCCGCAGGAGGTTTTTTTAAACCAACCTTTGCGAGCAGCGATTGGATGCGCCGGGCTTCTTGAGGTTCGAGCATGGCCATATTTAAAGCCAAACCGGTGGCGGCAAACATACCGATCAGTACCGCTTCTCCGTGTAAATAATATTTGTAGCCGGTAGCTGCCTCCAGGGCGTGGCCGATGGTGTGCCCAAAGTTTAAAATCCTGCGGTGGTCTGCCTCATATTCATCTTGTTCAACCACTGCGGCTTTATACCTGATCGAAGCGGCTATGGCTTTAGCCAGAACTGAGCTCTCGGCTTTTAACAGGCTGCCCAAGGTTATTTCCAGGCGCTGAAAAAATTTTTTATCCATAATAATGCCGTATTTAATCACTTCTGCAAGGCCGGCTTTTAACTGGCGCCGAGGCAGGGTTTTTAAGACCAGGGGATCAATTATAACCAGCCGGGGGGGATAAAAAGCACCGATTAAATTTTTCCCGCGGGGATGATTTACCGCAACCTTGCCGCCGACACTGCTGTCAACCTGGGCCAGCAGAGTAGTGGGCAGCATAACCAGGGGAATCCCGCGCAGGTAAGTAGCGGCTGTAAAACCGGCCAGGTCGCCTGTTACACCGCCGCCCAGGGCAATAAGCGGGGAGGCACGGTCAAGTCCGGTATCGACTGCCGCATCATACAGCCGGGAAGCTCCGGTTAATGTCTTGGAGCGTTCACCCGGCCTGATCACGGCCGTGCCGGCCTGCCAGCCGCTTTCTTCCAATGAAGACAATACTTTTTTACCATAAATAGAATAGACCCGGCTGTCGCTGACCAGCAGGGTCCGGGTCGAAGCGAAAAGTCGGCGCAGTGAGCATCCCGCCTCAACCAGGGAATTATCTTCGATGCACACCGGGTAAGTGAAGCCGAAAGTTTTAACATTTATTTCAGTCCTGCTCATTTAATGCCTCCCAGAGCCGATCAGTTTAAGACTTGCGCCTCAGGCGTTCATTTACTTTTTTTATATAAAAATCATAACCTGCTTCGACTTCTTCGATAAAATCGCCGGCAAACTTCTCACGAAAGGCGGCGGCAAGCTCCCAGGCTGCAGCAGCTTCGGCTACAACGGCGGCGGAAGGAACGGCACATACATCGGACCTTTCTACCGCTCCCGGGGCATTCTCGGCGGTTTCCCAGTCAACACTGGGCAGAGGCTCGGCCAGGGTGGGAATCGGTTTCATTGCCGCCCTGAGGACCAGCGGCCGGCCGTTGGTTATACCTCCTTCGATGCCGCCGGCCCGATTTGACGGACGTTCGATGCCCTCCCCGGGTTCATAGATGATCGGATCATGCACTGCTGAACCGCGCTGGGCGGCTGCGCCAAATCCGGAACCGATTTCGACCCCCTTGATGCCCTGGATGCTCATCAGGGCAGCGGCCAGGCGACCGTCGAGGCGGCGGTCCCAGTGGACATGGCTGCCCAGGCCCGGGGGCACACCGGTTATGACCAGTTCGATTATCCCGCCGAGGCTGTCACCCTCCTCGCGGGCCCGCTCTATTTCCTCTATCATGGCCTGCTCCGCCCCGGGATCCGCACAGCGGACCGGCGAGTTTTCCACTCGCTCGAAAAGCCCGGGCAAATCTTCCGTATCTACGGCCGCAGCCGCCCGGCCAATACGAACAATATGGCTGTAAAAACTCAGCCCGAATTTTTCAAGTAAAACACGTCCCACACTGCCTACAGCGACCCGCATTGCTGTTTGCCGGGCGCTGGAACGCTCCAGGACATTGCGCAAATCGTTAAAGTCGTACTTAAGGCCGCCGGCCAGGTCGGCGTGACCGGGTCGCGGCCGGGTAAGCCTTACCGCATCTTCAGGCGGTTCGCCCTCCGGGGACATCAGGTTCCGCCAGTTTTCCCAATCCCGGTTTTTGATCTGCATGGTCAGGGGACTGCCGGTGGTGCAGCCAAACCGCAAACCGGAAAGGATTTCCACCCTGTCCTTTTCAATTTTCATCCTGTTCCCCCGGCCGTAACCTTTTTGCCGGCGTTCGAGCTGGCGGTCAAGGGCGCCTTTGTCCAAAAGCATTCCCGCCGGCAAGCCTTCGATGATGCCGGTTAAACAGGGGCCGTGTGATTCACCGCCGGACAAGTAGCGCATGGATACCGCCTCCAAATAACCCGGTTATAATAATCTAACCGCTTGATAAAAAGTTGGTAACTACTCAGGCCTAACCCGCTATGCCATAGGGGACGGTTCTTCCATCGTTATCCATAATAGAAGTCAGAGGCCAGAACCCGGATTTGTAGGAACGCTCGAACCGTCCCCATGGCACAGCTTTTCTCTTAACAAGGACAATAGGCTGTGTAGCTACAAAAGTTGTTGTAATAATTGTCAAGTCACGCTCATTGTAAGCAGGCAGGTCACCGGCTAACAAAAACATTTAAGACCTTTCCAGCTCAATGAGCATTTGCTTCCAGCCCGGGGGTCCGCTGAACCCACCGAGTTTGCCCCCACTGCCGACCACGCGGTGGCAGGGAACGAGGATCGGGTGCCGGTTTGCTTTCAGTGCCTGACCGGCCGCCCTCCAGGCCCGCGGATAACCGGCCCGTTCCGCTACCTCCCGGTAAGTGCAAACCCGGCCATAAGGGATGCGGCGCACCTCTTTAAGCAGGAAGTTTGTAAAAGGACGGTAGCCGCTGCAGTCAAGCGGGTAACCGGAAAAGTCGACTTTTTCTCCCTCCAGATAACGGTTTAAATCGTCCGTCAGGCCGGACCAGGGCAGGGGCCGGTGCAGGGGCAACCGGTCTGGAGCCCTGCCGGGAAATAGCAGTTCAATAAGGCTTTCACTGTTGAATATTATTAAAAAAATGCCCCGGGATGTATTCACCCGATCATAACCCGGTTCAGCCAATAAAAGCCCTCCTAAATTAGCGGTACGCTTTTCCTTTTCCGCCTTTCAAAAACAGCCAGCTCCCTGTAGCCGACAGCTTTAAGCAATTCGCCCGCTTCCATAATATAGCGGCCTACCTGCCCCGGGCCATGGGCGTCGGAGCCCAGGGTCACCGGAACGTTTTCCCGAAAGCACATTTCCAGCAGGCGCCGGTCGGGATAAAATTCTCCCACCGGCGCGTCCCGGCCGGCGGTGTTAAGCTCCAGGCAGGTCCCGGTAGTTTTTAGCAGGCGAGCCGTTTTAGCCCACAGGGGCTCCAAATCGTAAGAAGGCTGGTAACCAAATTTCTTGATTACATCGATATGACCGATAACATCGAAAAGCCCGCTTTTACAGGCATCCCAGACCAGTTCAAAATAGCTGTGGAAGAGGGCGTCTATGTCCCGGCCTGCGTAATCATTGGCATAAACGGGGTGGGTAAAGTCCCAGCCGTCCATAAAGTGAATTGAGCCGATAATATAATCAAAAGCGGACTTTTTAAGCAGGTTGGCCAGTTTTTTTTCCGTGCCGGGCAAATAATCTATCTCTATACCTACCCTTACAGCCACTCTCGAAGAGGCATGTTTTAGTTCTTCCACCTGTTCGATATATTCCTCGAGCTCTTCAGGATCCATGGTCACCTGGACCCGCGGAGTATAATCAAGCAGCCCCAGGGGGAAGTGATCGGCAAAACCTATTTCATCAAGGTTTTTTTGCTCCGCTTCAAAAAGGTAATCTTTCAGTGCGCCTTCCGCATGACGGCAGCGGGCGGTATGCAGGTGATAGTCAACCATTGCCGTGCTCTCGCGGAGTAAATCCGGCCAGGGTATTATAAAAGCAGGAATACCGCCCGGTATGGCAGGCTACCCCGGGGCCACAGGGAACCACCCCTACCAAAAGGGTGTCGGCATCGCAGTCGGCGTGTATTGTTTTTACTTCAAAGACATTTCCGGATGTCTCACCCTTGACCCAATATTCTTGGCGGCTGCGGCTCCAAAAGCATACCCGGCCTTCATTAATAGTGCGGCGCAAAGCTTCTTCGTTCATATAGCCGACCATTAGAACAGCGTAATTGCGGTGATCCTGGATTACGGCCGGCACAAGGCCGTTTTGATCGTACTTAAGCCGGCCGGGGTCGAGGGGCTGCAGCTCTTCTTCCCGGTACTTGCCTTCCATCGAAAAACCTCCATTTAAATTAAACTTGTTTAGTCAAACACTGCAATAGCATCAGGCAGGGTAAGCTGGTTGGTATAGAGCGCTTTGCCGACAATTACACCTTTTACCCGGCCGCTGTAGGGTTTCAGCATTTTCAGATCTTCTTTTGACGATATGCCGCCGGATAAAATTATCTGCAGGTTAGTATGTTCCATGATTACTTCAAGGCCGGCCAGGTCAGGTCCGGCCAGGGTGCCGTCTCTTTGAATGTCGGTATAGGTGATCTCTTTTACTCCCCACTGTTCCACCCGGGAGGCCAGATCGACAGCTTCCACCTGAGAAGACTGACGCCATCCTTTAACCGCAACCATGCCCTCGCGGGCATCGATACCGACCAGCACTCCGTCTTTAAATTCTTCAACCAAACGGCGGGCCAGCCGGGGCTGTTCCAAGACCAGGGTGCCCAGGATGATCCGCGAAACCCCGGCAGAAAAAGCCTTCTTCACAGCTTCATGCGACCTGATACCCCCGCCAAGTTGAAGGGGAATATGCACCGTCTCACCGATAGCAGCAATGATTTTTGCATTCTGTGAGATACCGGTAAAAGCCCCATCAAGGTCAACCAGGTGGAGCATTTTTGCTCCCAGCTGTTCCCACTGACGAGCTACGTCCACCGGGTTGTCCCCGTAAACCGTTTCACGTTCCGGATCCCCCTGGTAAAGACGAACACAGCATCCCCGGTGTAAATCAATAGCAGGAATAACCAGCAAAACCGCTCACCTCACCCCAGCTTGCCCTTGGTTGAAAGAACTCCATCCAGACCTTCAATAAATGAAGCCGCTTCGTTCATCGCCCTGGCGGCGGCTTTGAAGGAAGCTTCGATTATGTGATGCTTGTTATTTCCATGGTTCACTATCAGGTGCAGGTTAAACTTACCTTCATTGACAAAAGCCTGCCAGAATTCCCGGAATAGTTCCGGATCCATAGATCCCACCAGGCCCGGTGGCAAGGCAACCTGATAGTGCAGCCAGGGGCGGCCGGACAGGTCAACCGCCGATGTTACCAGGGCTTCGTCCATCGGCACCGCGGCAAATCCGTAGCGCCTGATTCCTTCCTTGCTGTTCAGAACATGGTGCCAGGCCTGACCGAGACAAATGCCGGTATCTTCGACCAAATGATGAGGATCGACATCTATATCACCTTCCGCCTCAATTTTCAGGTCGAAAAAACCGTGGCGGGACCACAGAGCCAGCATGTGTTCAAAGAAAGGAAGGCCCGTTTTCAACTCGGCCCGCCCGCTTCCATCCAGGTTCAGATCCAGCCAAATATTAGTTTCCGCCGTTTTTCGCTCGATCCTGGTTTGACGCTGCATTGTCTTCTCTCCTTAACACTGACCGGGCGTGTGCTTCCAGGCCTTCCGCCCGGGCCAGGGCTGCTATTTTAGGCGCCGCTTTAAGCAGGGCCTCGTGAGTATAGTAAACAAGGTTTGACTTTTTAACAAAATCATAAACGCCAAGTGCGGAAGCATAACGGGCTGCAGTCCCGGTGGGTAAAACATGATTGGAACCGGACCAGTAATCCCCGACTGCTTCGGGGGTATGTTCGCCGACAAAAACAGCCCCGGCATTTTGGATAAAATCAAGGGCACCCCAGGGTTCTTCAACGT
>PUNU01000115.1 GCA_003551865.1 Syntrophomonadaceae bacterium | reverse complement strand
GATTAGAAGCTCTTTTGAAGTAGCCTGGCTGGCCAGCCGGTGGACGACGATATGGGGGGCAAGCCTTTCCAGGCAGTCGCACAGTATGGGAATGTAGTCCTCTTCTTTTTCATATAAAGAGATTTCTCCTGCTGCATATTGCCCGGCAAGGGGAGTGTTTTTAATGATCTGGAGATGATGAAACTTAACCCCGTCAATTCCAAGGTAATTTAGGAACTCGATTGTTTCCAACATCATGGCTGCAGTTTCTCCAGGCAGGCCAAGGATAATATGGGCGCAAATGTGAATACCCCTGCCGTGGGTTAATTTAACGGCCTGCTCGAAAGAGGCGGCATCATGGCCCCGGTTGATTATCTCAAGGGTCCGGTCGTGAGCCGATTGCAGGCCGTATTCTATCCACACATGGCACCTTCGGGCGTATCCCTGCACTAATTCCAGGATCTCTTCCGTTATGCAATCCGGCCGGGTTGCTATGCTTAACCCGATTACTGCCTGGTGGGAAAGGGCTTGATCATATAATTCTTTAAGCTGCTCCAGGGGGGCGTATGTATTGGTATATGACTGGAAATAGGCCAGGTGTTTTGCCCCGCTTTTTTTCTTCATACCTTTCTGGATCTGTTCAGTGATGGAAATTTTTTTTGAAGAGTGATTATTCTCGTTGGCAAAAGGCGCAAAAGAAGGATTGGAGCAATAACTGCAGCCTGCATCTCCCACCGTCCCGTCGCGGTTGGGGCACGAAAAACCGGCATCGAGCGGAATTTTATAGACCGGGTGGCCAAACTTAAGGCGGAAGAACTGGCTTAACCGGTAATACCATCCGGGCTGCCCTGGCTGGAGCTGCTCACTCATAACCATCCGCCCCTTTACCTGTGTTATTCGAATTGTCTTTACGCGTACTTTTTAATATTTCCGGGCGTTCCAAATAGAGGAGAAGCACTGATAGGTCGGCCGGGGTAACCCCTTCCATTCGGCTGGCCTGGCCGATGGTTTCGGGGCGGATCTGTTCCAGTTTCTGGCGGGCTTCGCTGGATAAATTTTTGGCTTTTTGATAATCGAAATCTTCGGGGATCCTTTTATCATGCATCCGGGCTGTTTTTTCAACCATTAATCCTTGTTTGGCGATATAGCCGGCATACTTGATCTGGTTTTCCAGTTCCCTGATTGTCCCCGGCGGTAGTTCTGGGAGGATATTATTCTCCCATTTCAGGTAGGCCGGGTAGCTGATTTCCGGGCGCTTGATTAGTTCGAGGGCTGTAACCGGCTGCCTGGGGGCGGCTGAATTGTAAGCGGCCAGGAAGGTTTCGATCTCGCTGCCGGGATTGTGCCTGGTTTTTTCCAGCCTGGCCAGTTCAGTTTCTATAAAAACTTTTTTCTCCAGGTGAAGCTTATAGCGTTCTTCGTCAACCAGGCCGATGGATCGGCTTTTCTCCGTTAAGCGCAGGTCGGCATTGTCCTGGCGCAGTAATAGCCGGTATTCGCCGCGGGAAGTGAAAATCCGGTATGGTTCTTGCGCCCCCCTGGTAACCAGGTCGTCGATCATTACCCCGATGTAGGCCTCGTTTCTTTTCAGGACCAGGGGACCTTGATTTTTTAGTTTGAGGGCGGTGTTGATCCCGGCCATCAAGCCCTGGACGGCTGCTTCTTCATAACCGGTGGTCCCGTTTATCTGGCCGGCCAAAAAGAGTCCCTCCACGGCCCTGGTTTCCAGCGAATTCTTAAGCTGGGTAGGCGGGGCGAAATCGTATTCGATGGCAAATGCCGGGCGCATGATTTCAACTTTTTCCAGGCCCTTGATGGTGCGCAGAAATGCTTCCTGGACATCAGGCGGCAGGCCGGTGGATATGCCCTGCAGGTACATCTCATCTATATCCGGCCCTTCAGGCTCGATAAAGATGGGGTGGCGATCGCGATCGGCGAAGCGGACAACTTTATCTTCGATAGAAGGGCAGTAACGGGGCCCCGCTCCTTTAATCAGTCCGCTGTAGATCGGGGCCTGATCGAAATTGTTGCGAATTACTTCATGGGTGTCCGGGTTGGTATGGGTCATCCAGCAGGGGATCTGTTCGGCCGGGGTGTTTTTGCTCCCGATAGAAAAACCGGGGGCTTCGGGATCCCCGTAGACCGGCTCCAGGGCGGAAAAATCGATACTGCGCCGGTAAACCCTTGGCGGGGTGCCGGTTTTAAAACGATCCAGGGTGATACCGAGTTCCTGGAGGCTTTTTGCCAGGTTGTAGGAAGGAGTGAGGCTGCCCGGCGCGGCGGCAAAATGGAGATCGCCCAAGAAAAGTTGGGCTCCAAGGTAGACCCCGCTGCAGACAATTACGGCCCGGGCTGGATAATAAGCGCCACTGCGCCCTGTTATGCCGGTTATCCGCCCCTTTTCAATTTTTATTTCTTCAGCCATGTCTTCCCTTAAGGCCAGGTTGGGTTCATTTTCCAGGGTAATGCGCATCGAACGCTGGTAGCCCCACTTGTTGATCTGGGCCCTCAGGGCCTGCACGGCCGGGCCCTTGCCGGTATTGAGCATACGCACCTGTAAAATGTTCTTGTCGGCCACACGAGACATTTCCCCCCCCAGGGCGTCTATCTCCCGCACCAGGTGGCCTTTGCCCGGTCCGCCAAGCGAAGGGTTGCAGGCCATAAAGGCGACCATGTCCAGGTTTAGCGACAGGAGCAGGGTCCTGCAGCCAAGCCTGGAGGTGGCCAGGGCCGCTTCACATCCGGCATGGCCGGCGCCGATGACTATCACATCGTAGCCCCGCGCCGGGTTGGAGTCTCCAGGTTTATAATTTATAGTCTCGCCGGCCATTTATTAATCTATCACCTGTCCCTTGTTTGAATGCTTTCCATGTATGGCGGATTAATTATACAACAAAACAGGCCCTGTTTTAATAGTGATCAAATCCCCGGGCTATTGGCATCCGCCTGCCGGCCCCGAAAGCGTAAGGAGAAATACGCAGGCCTGTTGCGGCCTGGCGCCTTTTGTATTCCGAAGTATCGACCAGTTTGACCACCTGCTTAACCGTATCTTCGTCAAAGCCCGCTGCGATCAGCTCCGAAGGGGAGTAGTTTTTTTCCAGGTAGAATTCCAGGATTGGATCGAGGATCCTGTACGGGGGCAATGAATCTTCATCCTTTTGATCCGGCCTTAGTTCAGCAGAAGGAGCTTTGGTTATAATCCTTTCGGGGATAATCTCTTTTCCGTGCAAATCATTAAAATGATGGGCCAGTTCGTAGACCGTCATCTTGCGGACATCGGCAAGCACGGCCAGGCCGCCGGCCATATCGCCATAAAGGGTGCTGTAGCCTACCGCCAGCTCCGATTTATTCCCGGTAACCAGGACCAGGTACCCTTCCCGGTTTGATATCTGCATCAATATTAACCCCCTCAGGCGGGCCTGCAGGTTTTCTTCGGCCAGGTCCATTTTGGGGGTTTCACCTTCGTTCAGTAAATTGACAAAGGTGTCAAAAGGCCGCTCGATCTCGATAGTGCGGTAATTGAGGCCCAGGTTTTCTGCGAGATCCACGGCATCTTCAATGCTATGCCTGGTGGAATACGGTGAGGGCATGATTACGCCGAGGACGTTTTCCGGACCCAGGCTTTCTGCAGCCAGGGTGGCGACAACGGCGGAGTCTATCCCCCCGCTTAAACCGAGAACCACTTTTTTGAAACCTGTTTTGGCCAGGTAATCCCTGGTGCCCAATTGCAGGATTTGGCTTATGGTGCCGATATCGTCGCTGGCAGGGGAAAGGGGTTGGGGGCTCGGTTTGAAGAGGTCTTCTGTTTCTACTACGAACAGTTCTTCTTGACCGGCCGGCGCCCGGTAGAGCAGTTCCCCGCGATTGTTAAAGACAAGGCTGGAGCCGTCAAAAATTAGCTCGTCGTTTGCTCCGACCTGGTTCAGGTAAATAACCCCGGTTTCATATTTTTGGGCCATGTAGGAAAGCATATTTTCCCGCAGGGCGTGTTTGCCGTAATGGTAAGGGGAGGCGGAGAGATTGATAAGCAGGCGGGCCCCCTGGGCGAAAAGCCCTTCCAGCGGATCGATGTCATAAAGCGGTTCGCTGAAATAGTCCATATCGTTCCAGATATCCTCGCAGACGGTAACGGCCACCGGCAGGCCTCCGAGCATTTCAATCTTACGATCCAGGCAGCGGGTATAGTACCTGGTCTCGTCAAAAACGTCGAAATATGGAAGCAGGGTTTTTAGCTGGGTCGATTTGATCCTGCCATTTTCCAAAAGCAGGGCTGCGTTATAAAGCCGGATCCCCTGGCGGTGATTGGCTCCGATCAGGATCGGGATCCCGGTTTTAGCGGTCAAAGGCATCAGTTCGCCGGTAATTAATGATCTTTCTTTGTCTAAAAACCCCTTGTAATTGAGCAAGTCCCTGGGAGGGTAGCCGGGTAGGGAAAGTTCGGTGAATGCCACCAGGTCGGCTTTCCTATCCACCCCTTTTTGATAGTATCTTTTTACTTTTTCCAGGTTCTGCTCCAGGGCTCCGATAGTTGGATTAAGCTGGGCCAGGGCAATCCGCAATTTAAATTCCTCCCCTAAAAAATTAACTCACGGGGAAAGTTGCATTCCCGTGAGCTTTTTCCCGTTTAAGGTGCCAGTCAGTTCTGGCTGAAATTATAATCAAGCCCGCCTTGAAAGTCAAGGCGCAGCCTGCATCCCTTGCCAGGACCGGGCCCGGCAACTATAATAAAACTGAAATAATCATCACGGAGGTGCTGTGATGCTCGAGGTTTATGTCAAGGACGGTTGCCCGTACTGCGAAGAACAGGTTGAAGTGCTCAAAAAGAAGGGTGTGGATTATAAACTTTACAATGTCAGCGCGGACCGGGAAGCTTTGAAACGAGCCCGCCAGGAGTTAAAGGCTGACAAGGTCCCCGTAGTTGTTGAAGACGGCGTTGTGCAGAGTATCGGCTTTGGCGGTGGGGGCTGAGGGATTTAAAGTTTAGGCCGCCGGGAGCGGCCTTTTATTGTTACCGGGCCTGGTAATTGTTTCTGTCATAGCAGGGTTGCCCTGCTCATTATGGCCCGTTAGGATTATCCTGGACAGGCAGGAGCACTTTATTTTCCCGGCGCGGGCGAATCCTCGGCCGGATCGAGGTGGACGATAGTGCTGCAGTGGCACCTGCTGCTGATATGTTCTTCTACCTTATGGGCGATCTCGTGAGCTTCATCAAGGTTGAGGTTGCCGTTAACTTCGATATGGATTGTGATTACCTTCCAGGATCCATAATCATGGACTTCCAGGCGGTGAGCATCGATCACGCCCTCAATTTCCCTGGCGCAGTCGACAACTTCTTCTTGCAGTTCATCCGCAGGGGCGGCGCCGAGAAGCCTGCTGCAAGAATTGCGGAGGATTTTTATACCTGTATAAGCAATGAACAAGGCAATGGCAATTCCGAAGAAGGCATCGAGGGCATAGAGCCCAAAGTATCCCCCGATCAGGGCCACCAAAACCAGGATGGAAGAAAGGGAGTCGCTCCGGTGATGCCAGGCATCGCCTTCCAGGGTATCGGAATCGATTAAGCGGCCCAGCCGGGCGGAGAAATAATACATAAATTCCTTGATGATAATGGCGGCAATAACTGCAGTAATAGCGGCAAGGGACGGGCTGGCAAAAAAATCACCGGCCAGGCGATTGTAAGCGCTGTAAATGAAGGCTCCACCGGCTCCGATAAGCATCAGCCCGATTATCAGACCGACCAGGTACTCGGTCCGGCCGTGCCCGTGGGGGTGCTCGCTGTCCGCTTTTTTGCCGGCCACGTGGAAGCCGATTAAAACCACCAGCGAAGAAAAGATGTCGGAGGCGCTGTGGGCCGCATCGGCTATCAGGGCCAGGCTGTTGGTGAGCAGGCCGAACACCAGCTTTAAAAGGGTCAGAAAGATATTGCCTGCCAGTCCGATCCAGCTTCCGAACATTCCAACCCGGCTTCTCTCTGAGGGATTCCTTAAGTCAAGATTTTCGGTTATTTTTTCGGCCAGCCGGCCAGCATAATTTTTCATGAATAAATACCCGTTCTTATTAAATTATCAATTATTATAACACAACCGTTTTGCCTATCCATAAATTTCGGCTCATATGTTGCGGCACTGCTAATAGTTTGCACACTTGCTATTTATTTTAAGTAAGTGATTTCGGTTTTTAAAAACTTAGATCTGGCCTGATCAGTCCAGTCTAAGCAATTGTCAGGCACTATGATCTGTATTATCCCCTAAAAACTCTTTATATTGATAATAATCTTTGTTATACGGTTATCTTCGCCTTTTGTAAAAATGCGCTCAATATGACATAATCAATTGAAACATTGATAATTTATGTAAAAGCCATGTAGTTTTGCTCTATTAAAAATTTTTTTATCACATTTATAATGGTAAATAAACTACAAGTTTTCTATCAAAACCTCTTGTGTAATGATGATTAGTATTAAAAACAGGAATATTATTGGATTCGGTGTTTCAGAAACATAAAAATCCTTAACTTAAGTAATCAAGATTAATTTTAATGGCATTTTTATTTAAGCTTTAACTAAGAATCAATTGTTAAAATTAAGCTTAGGCCCTTAATCCTGAAGTGCTGCACATTTTTGGCAAGACTTTTTTGAGCGATCCCGCAAACGCCGATGTACACTATGTTTATAAGGGGTCATTTTGAAATCCAACTTTTATGGTACCG
>PUNU01000071.1 GCA_003551865.1 Syntrophomonadaceae bacterium | reverse complement strand
TCCCTTCGGCCTTCGCTACGCTCAGGAACGCTCGAACCGTCCCCATGGCACAGCTTTTCACTCAACAAGGACAACAGGCTGAGTAGTTACATTTATTTTTCATGGAGAAGGGCGTGGACAAATGCGGCAGGATCAAAGGGGGCAAAATCTTCAATTTTTTCCCCGGTGCCGATAAAACGAACCGGTATATTCAGTTCATCCTGAATGGCGATGACAATTCCTCCACGGGCAGTGCCGTCCAACTTGGCCAGAACTATACCGTTTATGGGTAGAGCCTCGTTAAAGCTTTTGGCCTGGGATACTGCGTTTTGCCCGGTAGTGGCATCTAAAACCAGCAATACTTCGTGCGGAGCGCCGGGAGTATTACGGTTGACAACCCGATAAATTTTGTTTAACTCTTCCATCAAGTTGTACCTGCTCTGCAGGCGGCCGGCGGTATCGCCCACTACGACATCGTATTCCCTGGCCCGGGCGGCATTCATGGCATCAAAATAAAGCGCGGAAGCATCCGAGCCCGGCTGCTGTTTGATCAGGTCGGCACCGGCTCTTTCGGCCCAAATTTCCAGCTGCTCAATGGCGGCGGCCCTGAAAGTGTCGCCGGCCACCAGGAGAACCTTCTTGCCCTGTTCCCGGTAATACCTGGCCAGTTTAGCCGCCGAAGTCGTCTTTCCAGAGCCGTTTACTCCCACCAGGAGAACGACGCAGGGCTTTTCAGGAGCTTCCTGCAGCGAAGCACTTTTGTTTAACAGTTCGATCATTATATTTCCGAGCAGTTCCCTGGCTGTTTCCCGGTCCTTAATCTTCTGTTGTTTTACTTCTTCTTTTAGGCGGTCCACCAGCTTCATGGCAGTTTGCACTCCTACGTCCCCGGCAACAAGAGTTTCTTCCAATTCCTCGTAGAATTCGCCGTTTAACTCTCCGCTGCCGAACAGGTCTTCCAGGCGGCCCAGGAAACCGCTTTTACTGCGGGTCAAGCTCTTTTTAAACTGATTAATCATGCTCATTCTGCCCTTAATTCTCCCTGGCCTTGATTTCCTTGTTTTCGTCAATATTAAGTGATACCAAACGTGAAATGCCGGGTTCCGGCATGGTAACGCCGTAAAGAACTCCAGATTCTTCCATGGTCCTTTTGCGGTGAGTGATCATTATAAACTGGGCCCGGCGGGCCAACTGGCTGAGGAACCTGGTAAACCGGTAGAGGTTGGCGTCATCGAGCGTGGATTCGACTTCGTCGAGCACATAAAAAGGAGCCGGTTTAAACCGCAAAATGGCAAAAACAAGGGCAATTGCGGTCAGCACCTTTTCGCCGGCTGAAAGAAGGGTAATGTTTTGCAGTTTTTTCCCGGGGGGCTGGGCAATAATTTCGATCCCCGATTCCAGGATGTTATCGGCATCGGTCAGTTTCAGCATAACCTGCCCGCCGTCAAACAGCTCCTTAAAGGTCTCCTTAAAATTTTCTCCGATTTGTTCAAAAGCGGTTTTAAAGTAATATTCCATGCGCTGATCGATCTCGGCTAAAACTTTTTTCAGGGATACTTCGCCGTTTTGCAGATCCTCGCGTTGATCTTTAAGAAAGTTAATCCTTTCTTCGAGACGGGAAAGCTCCTCGATCGCGCCCAGGTTCACTTCCCCCAGTTCTTCAAGATCTTCTTTTAAATTTTCAACCTGTGTCCGGCATTCTTCCGGGTCAAAATCATCATCCAGTTCAGCCGGCTCAAGGCTTTGGAAGAGTTCCCTGAAGCGCATCTCCTGGTAGTTGATTTCTGTCTGCAGCCTGGTTTGCTCCACAGACAGGTTCTTTTCTCTCTTCTCCTGGCGGGCGACCTGGCTCTGACGGCGTTTGTCCTGCTCTTCAAGGTCGAGCAGCTCCGCTTCAAACTCGTTGACCCGGCTGTTTGTGTTTTCCAGTTCATTGAGCAAAGCGGCCTTTTCTTCGTTAAGCTCTTCAATCCTGGTTTTAGTAGATTCCTGTGCTTCCCTGTTTTCAGCCAGCTCATTTTTAAACCGCTCGTCTTCCTGCTGTTTCTCCTGTTTTTCGGCAGCCGGCTTGTTAATGTTGTCTTCGATTACCTTGATCCGGGCTTGCAGGGCATCGCGTTGTTCCCGGTAAGAGCTTATCTTGATCAGGGTTTCGGTTATTTTGTGCTCCAGGTTTTTCTTTTCGTTAAGAAAATGGCGGTAGTCTTCTTTTTTGCCGGCAAGCTCGTTTTCCAGCCTGGCAATTTCATTTTCCGCTTCATCGATTTCCTGCTGTAATGAACTCATGCGACGGTTAATGTCCGACTCCTCGTTATCCAGCTCTCTTTTTGTCTTTTCGCCTGCCTTAAGACGAGCATGGCAATTCTCCTGTTCCCGCCTTTGTGCCTCGGCTTTTTTCTGTATTTCTTCCAGCTGCCCGGCAAAGCGCCGCCTTTGTCCGGCTGCTTCTTCAACTTGCTTCTGCTGTGCCGCCAGCCTGTTTTTGGCCTCTTCCACTTTAGAGGCGGCTTCAGCGCGAGCTTTTTCCAGTTCGGCCTGCCTGGCGGTTAATTTTTCTATTTCTTTTCTTCTACCCAGGGGCATTCCGGCATTCCGCCCGGGCAGGCTTCCCCCGCGGATCACTCCCCCGGGGTTGATCATTTCGCCTTGCAGGGTCACTACCCGGCAGCTGTGTTTTATAAACCGGGCCGCCTTAGATGCGTGCTCAAGGCCGTGGCAAACCAGGATTGAAGACATCAGGTAGTCAATCACCTTCCGGTAAGCCCGGTCGGCCTTGACCAGGTTTGAAGCCCTGTCAATAACGCCCTCGAGCTCATCCCAACCGCCGTGGCGGGACAGGGGGTCGGCAGATTGGTGGAGAATGTCGAGAGGCAGGAAAGTGGCCCAGCCCCGGTTGTTTTCTTTTAAAAATGCAATAGCCCTGTGGACATCCTTTTCGGATTCTGCTACCAGGTACTGCAGGGCTGCACCAAGCGCCGACTCGACGGCCTGGATATATTTTTCATCAACCGAAATGATATCGGCTACCGGGCCAATGATTCCCGGCAATTTTGAGCGGGCCTGCATGATCTCTTTTACGCCGCGGTAATAACCGGTTAAAGCCGAATCCTGCTCCTTAAGCAGGCTTAGGCGGCTGTTTACCCCGTAGAGCTCTTCTTTCTTCTCCTGCTCTTCCCTGGTCAGTTTTTCAAGCTCCCGCCTCGCTTTTTCTTCGTTTTCGATCTCGCTTTTTTCTAATCCTTCGGCTGAGACAAGTTCCTTTTCGAGATCTTCAATTTCTCCCTCCAGTGAAGCGGTGGTTTCTTGGGCCTGCGTCAGGTTGCCCTGCAGATCGTTTATTTCATCCTGCAAGACCTTCTTTTGGGCCCCGATCCTCTCCAGGCGCCGGTTAAGTTCTTCTATGGTGGATATGGCCGCTTCCTTACGGGCAGCGGCCTGGTATATTTTTTCCTGCTGTTTTTCAACCTCCTCCGCCAGGGGGCTGTCTTCGTGCTCGGCCAGTTCCTCACGCAGCTGTTCCAGCTGTTCATTAAGCTCTTCCAGTTCTTTCTTTCTCTGCTTTAGATCTTCCTCCGCCCCGCTCTTCTGCCTGTGCTGCTCTTCCATCATCAAGTCAAGTTTTTCAACCCGCGTACGGTTCTGTTCAAGCTGCTCGTTAAAACGGGTCTCCCTTTCCTGCAGGACCCTCAGCTCGCTTTCCTGCTGTTCCAGGGTGCTGGAAAGCCGGTTTAGCTTTTGCTCCAGCTCGCTTTTATGGGCCTGTTGGTCCTGCAGATTTTGTTTTAACTCCTGAACCTCTTTTTCGTGTTTGCCTCCCCGGGCTGCAGCGGATACCAGGTTGTCGCTTACCGTCTGCAGCTGCCGGTTAATCTTTTCCAGCTGTTCACGCGAACGGGTCAGGCGGTAGGAAAGCAGTTTCTTTTCTTCATTGTCGATCTTTTGCTTCAATTCCCGGTACTGCCTGGTCACTTCAGCCTGTTCCCGCAGGGGTTCAATCTGGGTTTCCAGCTCGAAGATCAGATCCTGGACCCTGATCAGATTTTCTCTGGTCTCTTCGAGGCGCCTCTGGGCTTCTCGTTTGCGCAGTTTGTACTTGAAAATACCCGCCGCTTCTTCAAATATTTCCCTGCGCTCTTCGGGGCGGCTGTTGATAATTTCATCCACCCGCCCCTGGCCGATGACAGAGTAAACCTCTTTGCCCAGACCGGTATCCAAAAACATTTCGGTAATATCTTTTAACCGGCAGGGAGATTTATTGATGTAGTATTCACTTTCTCCACTGCGGAAAAGACGCCTGGTGATGGTTACCTCGTCATAATCAAGGTTAAGAAACTCGTCGGCATCGGTAAAAGTAAGTGAGACTTCGGCAAAATTTAAGGGCTTTCGGTTTTCACTGCCGGAAAATATCACTTCTTCCATACGGTTGCCGCGCAGGGATTTAACGCTCTGCTCACCCAGAGCCCAACGGACGGCATCGACAAGGTTGCTTTTACCACAACCATTGGGCCCAATTACGGCGGCAATGCCCGGACTAAAAACCAGTTCGGTCTTTTCGGCAAAAGATTTAAAACCAAAAAGTTCCATTCTCTTGAGATACACTAAACCAGGCTCCCTGCTTGACAATCTCAATAATTAGCCTGCCGCATAAAAAGGCAGGCCTGCACAACTGTTAAATATACCGTGGAATCAGCGCGATTCCACCGTAAATTTAATGGCGGTCCGCTCTTCATCATTAATCATGATTTCGACAAAAGAAGGCGTAAAAACAAGGTCTATACCGTTGGGCGCCACATAGCCCCTGGCAACGGCGATAGCTTTAATGGCCTGGTTTACCGCACCGGCCCCTATCGCCTGCAGTTCAACTTTCCCCTCATTTCTGATTACTGCCGCCAGCGCTCCGGCTAAATTTTTAGTCCGTGAATTTGCTGAGACTTTTAATGTTTCCATGGTTATTTATTCAGCTCCTCCGTTAATAATAATGGACCAAGACTTTCTTAATCAAGGGGTGAGTTTATTCCAGGCTTCTTTTGCCGCAGCCTGTTCAGCCTCTTTTTTACTGCGCCCCCGGCCGTAGCCAACATGCTCAGAATTCAGAAGAACTTCGGCTTCAAATACTTTTTCATGATCGGGCCCGCTTTCATGAACAATGCGGTAAACGGGCGTTATGGCAAAGCGAGACTGTGAATATTCCTGAAGCAGGGTTTTAAAATCACGGCGCAGGACTCCCTCCTTTAGTTCGCGCAGAATGGGCCGGTAGAGATCCAATACGTAATCCCTGCACTGTTCCAAACCGAGATCGAGGTAAAGCGCCCCGATTAAGGCTTCCACTGTATCGGCTAAAAGTGCGGGACGGCTGAAGCCCCCGGTAGCTATCTCCCCTTTGCCCAGCCGAAGATAATCACTCAGGTTAAGTGCAAAAGCCAGGCGGGCCAGCGAAGCTTCACAAACCAAATCCGCCCGCAGTTTGGTCAGTTTGCCTTCGGGCAGGTGGGGGAAAGTGTAATATAGGTAGTCGCTGATGATCAGTTCCAAAACTGCGTCTCCTAAAAATTCCAGGCGTTCGTTATGATTGCAGTTGAATCCTTTTTCGTGAGCAAAGGATGTATGGGTCAGCGCCTGCTCATACAATCTTATATCCTTAACTTCCCACCCGGTAATATCAAGGAACTGCTTTACTCTTTCCAGATCCTGCATTTTTTAGTCCTCATTTTTTCACTGCTTCAAGACAGGCGTTTTACGGTTAGGGTTCCATTAGTCCCACCAAAGCCAAAAGAGTTGGATATGGCCAGGTCCACTTTTCTTTCCACGGCCTTATTGGGCACATAGTTGAGATCACATTCCTGATCGGGGTGTTCGTAGTTAATGGTTGGATGGACAACCTGATTGCCCATACTCAGGAGAGTTGCAATTAATTCTACCACACCGGCGGCCCCGAGGAGGTGCCCAATCATTGATTTGGTGGAGCTGACAGCCATTTTATAGGCGTGATCACCAAAGAGCCTCTTTATCGCCAGTGTCTCAATTTTGTCGTTGTATTCAGTTGAAGTACCGTGAGCGTTGATGTAGTCGATCTCTTCAGGGCGAACCCCGGCGCTGTCCAGGGCCCGCTGCATGCTTAACAATGCTCCTTGCCCTTGGGGATCGGGAGCGGTCATATGGTAGGCGTCTCCCGACATACCGTAACCGGCTATTTCGCCATAAATAACAGCTCCTCTTGCCCGGGCATGTTCCAGGGTTTCCAAAACTACCACTCCGGCCCCCTCTCCGATCACAAACCCATCCCGCTCCTTATCAAAGGGCCTCGATGCTTTAGCGGGTTGATCGTTGCGGGTGGAAAGCGCACGGGCGGCGCAAAAACCGGAAAATGCCAGGTCGCTTATCGTCGCCTCGGCGCCGCCGGCCAGCATAATTTCAGCATCGCCGCGCTTGATAATATGGCAGGCATCACCAACCGCATGGGTCGAGGTGGCGCAGGCGGTAACAACAGTCGAGTTGGGGCCTTTTAAATTTAGAAGCATAGAAACATAGCCGGAAGCCATATTGGCTATCATGGCCGGGACCAAAAAGGGGCTCACCCGGCGGGGCCCTTTTTCAAACAACACTTTCAACTGCTGCTCAATAGTCTGGATGCCGCCGATGCCCGAACCGATCAAAACACCAATTTTTTCCCTGTCGACATCTGCGCTCTCCAGACCGGCATCATCCCAGGCCTGCAAAGCGGCGGCAACCCCCAGGTGGGTAAACCGATCGACTTTTTTTGCCTCCCGCTTGTCCATATACCCGGCGGGGTCAAAATCCTTAATTTCACCGGCTATTTGTGACGGGTATTGACTGACATCGAAACTTTCCACCGCTGAAATACCGCTTTTGCCCGCGGCCAGGCTGGCCCAGAATTCGCCTTTGTTCAGGCCAATAGGAGATAATACTCCAATACCGGTGACTACAACTTTACTCACAGCTACACCCCTGGCTAAATATTAAGACCTGGATTCTATAAACTTAACCACATCACCGACCGCTTTGATGTTTTCGATTTCCTGATCGGAAATTTCCAGATCAAATTCCTCCTCGAGGGCCATGACCAACTCCACGACATCGAGTGAGTCTGCGTCGATATCTTCAAAAGTTGTTTCCATCGCCAGTTTTTCCTGCGCTATTTCAAGCTGATCGGCAATAATTGATTTGACTTTGGCTTCAATACTCACAGGCACACCTCCTCCTTGCTGTGTATTTTATTCATTGCTGTATTTAACGGCTCAACCTAATCTCATGACAAAATACCGTTTATCTTATTACATATTTATTCCAGGGTTAACATTGTTCCTGCGCACAAATAATTTTTTAACCGGTACTGTTAAATGTTGAATGATCAGGGCATCGTTGCATCGTTTTTACAATGACATGCTGCCGTCTACCGCAATTACCTGTCCGGTGACGTAATTTGCGGATGAAGCAAGAAATAGAATTACCTCGGCAACATCTTCCGGCCGACCAAGCCTCCCCAGGGCGATCCGGGAAAGGATTTCTTCTTTGACCTGTTCGGAAAGAACAGCGGTCATTTCACTTTCAATGAAACCGGGAGCAACCGCATTAACAGTTATGCCCCGTGAGCCAAGTTCCTTGGCCAGAGTGCGGGTAAAAGCAATTACCCCGCCTTTGGCCGCCGCATAGTTGGCCTGGCCGCTGTTGCCGTAGATGCCGGAAACAGAGGCAACGTTAATGATCCGGCCGCCGCTTTTCTGCTTTAATAAAGGCCTGATTGCCGCTTTACAGCAGTTATAAACACCGTTAAGGTTTGTGTCGATTACTTCCTGCCAGTCCTCCATTTTCATGCGGGCCAGCAGGTTGTCACGGGTAATGCCGGCATTATTAATTAGTATATCAATTCTCTTGAAATGATCAATAGCGCCCTGCACCAGATCTTTACACTGGCTGTAGTCTGAGACATCGGCTTTGCCTACAATGGCCGAGCCGCCGCCTTCTTCAATTAAACTCTTTACCTCCAAAGCAGCAGGCTCATTTTGCGTGTAGTTGACGACCACCGACGCTCCGGCGCCGGCCAGGGCCAGGGCCGTCGCCCGGCCAATACCTCTTGAGGCACCGGTAACAACCGCAGTCTTGCCTTCCAAATTCAAGATCTACACCTCCCCCCACTGCCGCACCTGCAGTTAGGATTTATTAATCTTTTCCGCCGAGGCGGTGTCCTTAACGGCATAAGCTGTTTTTTCCGGGGCGATTCTTTTCATCAGGCGGACCAGGGAAGTGCCCGGGCCAAGTCCAATAAAGGTATCAATTCCCGAATCGAGCAGAGTGTGGACGGACTGTTCCCATAAAATCGGGCTGCTTGCCTGTTTGATCAGGTTATTTTTTATTTCCCCGGGATCTTCGCTGTATGCGGCGGTAACATTAAAAACCACGGGGACTTGAGGCTTTTTGATTGTGATCTTTTCCAGCTCCCGGGCCAGTTGCTCCTCCACCGGCTGAAGCAGGGCACAGTGGAAAGGGGCGCTTACCTTAAGCTCTGACACTTTTTTGGCCCCTGCGTTCCCGGCCAGCTCAACGGCCAGTTTAACTGCCGGGGTGCGGCCGGAAATAACGATCTGCCCGGGGCAGTTGTAGTTAGCCGGCGCCACCAGCCCTTTGCTTTGGGCTTTTAGGCATATTTGCTCTACCGTATCATGAGAGAGACCCATAATTGCCACCATGGTGCCCTCTCCGGCAGGAACTGCCTCCTGCATGTAAATACCCCTTTTCTGGACCAGGGGCAGCGCTTCTTCAAATGAAATTGATCCGGCGGCAACCAGGGCGCTGTACTCGCCAAGGCTTAAACCGGCCAGTCCGGAGGCTTTCAAACCCATATCCTCAAGGACACGAAAAATAGCCATACTGACTGCCAGTATGGCCGGTTGGGTATATTCGGTCTGCTGCAGCTTTTCTTCGGGACCGGAAAAAATTACTTCCAAAAAGTCGGATCCCAAAACTTTTTCAGTTTGCTCAAAAACAGATCGGGCCTGGGCATGGCTCTGATAAAAATCATATCCCATACCCGCATACTGGGCTCCCTGGCCGGGGAAAAGAAAAGCGGTTTTCATCAAACACAGTTCTCCTTGTCAATCGCAGGTTTCCAGTACCCTGTCAATTAAGTTTGTTCAGGTTTTTATTTGCTGATTTTGCAACCCGGCATTCAGCCGGCTATACTTACGGCCCCGGCTACCATCTCATCAGCAGACCGCCCCAGGTCAGGCCGGCTCCAAAACCGACCATGCCTACCAGGGCACCCTGGACCACACGCCCCGACACTATTTCTTCATGAACAGCGATGGGAATTGTCGCCGATGACATGTTGCCAAAGCGATCTATGTTTACCGGCACTTTTTCCTCCGAGAGCCCAAGTCTTTTTCGGATATGCTCGATAATTCTTAAGTTGGCCTGGTGGAGAAAAAGATGGTCCAGATCCCCGGGTTTTAACCCGGCTTCATCCAGCAGTTCAACCAGAATGTCCTCCACCACCCGGACGGCAAACTTGAATATTTCGTTGCCCTCCATTTTAATAAAGTGCATTCTGTTTTGCAAAGTCTCGGAGCCGGCCGGCATTGCGCTTCCCCCGGCGGGAATAATCAGCAGTTCTGCTCCACGCCCGTCCGCTTTCAGCGAAAAATTGATCATTCCTCTTTCTTCTTCAGTCGCCTGGAGAACCACCGCTCCGGCCCCGTCTCCAAACAGGACACAGGTGCTGCGATCTTCCCAGTCGGTATACCGGGTTAACACCTCTACACCGACAACCAGGACGTTTTTACAGGTACCGCCCCGTATAAATTGGTGAGCGGTGGCCAGGGCATAAATAAAACCTGTGCAGCCGGCAGAAAGATCCATGGCTGCGGCCCGGTAAGCTTCGAGCTTGGCCTGCAGGATACACGCTGTTGACGGAGTGGGGTGATCCGGGGTGACTGTCGCCACAACTATCAAATCAATTTCAGAAGCCTTAAGGCCGGCCCTTTGCAGGGCCTCCCGTGAAGCCCGCTCCGAGAGGTCGGAGCCTGAGAGCCCTTTCTCGAGCTTTCGTCTTTCCCGAATGCCGGTCCTGGAAACAATCCAATCATCACTGGTTGCCACCATTTTTTCCAGGTCATGGTTGGTAAGGACTTTTTCCGGTAAAGCAATACCGGTTCCGGTGATTATGGTATTAACCCGACTATCCACGGCGCATATCCTCCCCGACCTGGTCGGCCAGATCTTCTAAAGCAGACTGCAGTTTACCGGTAACATTTCTTTTGACAAAAGGATAAGCCTGCTTGATTAAAGCCTGCTCGATCGACCTGGCCTTGGATGAACCGTGACACTTGATACAAAGGCCGTTAACTCCCAAAAGCGGGGCGCCTCCGTACCCGGAGTCATCGATTGCATCACGCAGATTATGAAATACGGGCTTTAAAAGTGCAGCCCCGAGTTTATAGCCGGGCTTTTTGGGGATTTCCTGCCTGAAATGGCCTAGAATAGCCCTGGAAAGGCCTTCTGCTGTCTTTAAGAAAATGTTGCCCACAAACCCGTCACAAATTATAACATCAAGCTCGGTAAAAAAAACATCTGTCCCTTCGATGTTGCCGTAAAAACCTGGGAGGTGTTCCTGGAAAAGCGTGTATGCCCTTTTTACCTGGCTGTTGCCCTTGTTCGGTTCGACGCCCACATTGAGCAGGGCCAATCGCGGCTCCGGGCAGTCCAAAATTTGCTGGGCATAAACTCGACCCATGTAAGCATACTGCAGAAGCTGATTGGGGGTTGAATCCATATTAGCCCCTACGTCCAGGAACAAAACCGCTTTACCGCTGAAGCTGGGCATTGCAGTCAATAAAGCGGGACGGCTGATGCCTTCCAACCGTCCCAAAAACAACAAACCGCCGGCCATCAGGGCCCCGGTATTGCCCGCGCTCAAGGCGGCATCGGCTTCCCTGGAACGGACCATTTGCAGGGTCTTGACCATGGAGGATTTCTTTTTGCTGCGTATTGACAGGCCGGGGTCATCATCACTTTTGATAACCTCTTCGGCGTGAGTTATCTCCAGGCGCTCCTTCGGAAAGCGCAAACCTTTTAAAGATTCACCTACCTGCTCTTCACGGCCAACCAGGTTCAAATGTAAATCATCAAGTGAGTTTAAAGCGGAAACTGCGCCGGCGACTATTTCACCGGGAGCGTAATCGCCGCCCATGGCATCTACGGCCACTCTGACCAAGCCTATCACTTCCTCCGGAGTTCGGCTTAAAAACCTAAAGGATATAGAACGCCCCTTTTCTTGGGGGAAAAAGGGGCGTTTTGCAGTCAATCAGTTTACTTAATCTTTACTGCTTCCCGATCTTTGTAGTAACCGCAGCTCAAACAGGCACGGTGAGCGAGCTTTAGCTCATGACAGTGCGGACAAGGGCTCAACCGGGGGGCGGAGAGCTTTTTGTGCGCTCTTCTCATGTTGCGTTTTGACTTTGATGTTTTTCGCTTTGGGACTGCCACTGTAACTCCTCCTTCTATTGTTAACTGCCGTAGCGCAGCTCTTTTAGTTTAAGCAATCTCAGATCGACCGGGTCGTCGCTTTCAGTGCACCGGCAAGCCTCGTAGTTGAGATCCGTGCCGCACCCGGCACAAATTCCTTTACAATCCGGTTTGCAAAGGGGACTGTAATCCTGGGCCAGGATTACCAGCTGGCGAATATACTCGTCAAGATAAAAATACTCCCCGGAAATGGTAAGCATATTCGCTGTTTCAAGAGCTATTTCATGCCGGGCATCACCAGCCGGAGGGCCCTGAACCACCGTAAAAGCTTCTCTGAAATTGGTTCTGAATTTCTGCTTAAAAGGCTCAAGGCAGCGCGAGCATACCATGGCAATTGATGCCTCAAAACTGCCGCTGATTAAAACCTTGCCCCCACTGTACGAAACCTCCACTTTTAAAGTTAAGGTATCGCCTTCTGAAAAATCCTCAAAGCTTTTGGAAAGTTCTTCCTTAAAACTGTAATCGATAACCTCTCCCTGCCTGGACCTGATTTCAGGAAGGTAAATGTACATTTAAACCACCTCTGAAAAACTATGGTCATTATATAGACCTTTAATTTCTTTGTCAACACAAAAAACTCTTACACTTACACTGCAACTCAGGAATGGTTGAAACGGCGGGGCCTTTTTGCCGGCAGCTTCCAATTAAATCAGTATGGCATCAGATAAAAATAAGCCCGGCACCGGCCGGTAAGGATGTCTTTGCGCTCCCTTCCCGGGATAGAAGGCGGGGTTGAAAAGAATCTTTATCTGCCGGACGGCCCTTTAATATTACGGAGCGAAAAAGTCTGACCTTAGTAAGTGACCCCGTCAATATCGTTGGCACCGGCCCCGGCAGGAGACTCGGCAAAAACGACCATAATCTGGTTGGGCAGGCAAACGATGCTTTCATAAGAATGAGAAATCCAACCGGTATGGGTGCATATCCCTTTCGGGCACAGTTCTTCATCTATAGGCAGCATCCTTACCCGGCCGTCTTTTACTTCAACTGTCGCTGCATGCCGATCGTCTTCTCCGAATTTTAATGTATATTCAAAACTGTCATTCGTGGCCAGTGAAAGTTCAGCCACTTTTTCGTTTTCCAGGTATATTACCGCATACTTATGTTCTACAGCGCCCGCCTCCTGCAGGTTAAACCAGAAGCCGGCCGCTCCAGTTAGAAGGATCAAGCCGACTATAAAATAGTCGGCAACTTTTAATTTAAGCTTCGGCACTTTGTTTCACCCGGTGTAATTATAACACATCACGGCTTTTGACAATAAGGGCATCGGCTGCCGCTGCCCCGCGGCCTTCTTCGAAAACCACAAGCGGGTTAATATCAATCTCCCGGTAAGAGCCTTCCAGCTCAACCGCCATCCTGGAGACCTTCATCAGGATATCAACCAGGGCATCTACGTCTTTGGGACTTCCGCCGCGAAAACCGTGCAAAAGGGCTTTACCCCTTATCTCCTCAATCATCTCCCGGGCGTCTTTTTCATTGAGCGGGGCAACTCTTGTAGCCACATCCTCAAATATTTCCACGAAGATCCCGCCCAGACCGAAAACTAACGCCGGCCCAAAAACCTGGTCGTGCTTGACGCCGATTATCACTTCCAGGCCTTCCGGGAGCATTTCCTGGACCAGCACCCCTTCGATTACCGCTTCCGGTTTATAGCGACGGGCTGCTTCTACTATTCTTTCAAAAGCCCGCCCGGCTTCTTCCGGGGCGGCAATATTTAATTCCACCCCGCCGGCTTCAGTTTTGTGCAGTATGTCCGGAGACATAATTTTCATCGCCACCGGGCGGCCAATTGCTTCCGCAGCTTTCACCGCCTCGGGCGCGGTAACAACCAATTTTTCTTCGGTCACCGGGATGCCGTATGCATCCAGCACCAGCTTGGATCGCCACTCGCTCATCGAAGAAGTAGCCTTAAAAGTTTTTTCGGTTACCTGTTCCAGGGCTTTTTTCTGCTCTTTTCCGGGGGTATATACCGGACGGACCTGCTCTTCTTTAGTTTTCTGCACCCAATCGGCCAGCGAGCTGATTGCCCACAAACCGCTCGGGATATTCTCAATGACCGGCACCCCGGCCTGGACAAGCTTGTTTTTAGCTTCTACGGCATAGTCCTGTCCGGTCGGCCAGGTAAAGATAATAAGGGGTTTTTCAAACTCGTTGTAAACATCGATAATTTTTTGGACCGCCTCCGAATCGGGCATCTCGAGGTTATAGAAAAACCCGCCTACATCGATTTTTGGATCGTGCATAACAAGACGCAGGGCCCGCTGAAATAATTCGGGGTCGACCAAAAGCTGGGAAGTTAGATCGACCGGGTTGGCCACGGCACCGAAAGCGGGGAAAAACTCCCGCAGATCCTGCTGCGTGTTATCGGTCAGGCGGACCACCTCCAGCCCGTACTCCGGACATTTGTCGGCCACGACCACCCCTCCGCCGCCGGATATGGTAATTACCGCCATCTTCTTGCCGGCGGGAAAACGCCCGGTGGCGTAAAGGGCGATCAGGGCGTTCATCTGTTCCACATCATCGGCCCGAAGCACCCCAAACTGCTTGAAAACACCGTCATAAACCCTGTCTGCACCGACCACCGCCCCGGTATGGGAGGATGCGGCGGCAGCGCCGCTGGCTGTACGACCTACCTTGAGCATTGTGACCAGCTTCTTTTGTTCCAGGGCTTTACGGCAGGATTCGATAAATAGCTTGCCGTCACCCTGCAGTCCTTCAAGGTAGCCGGCAATAATGCCTACTTCGTCCCGATCGGCCAGGTACTCAAGAACCTCGGAAAAAGATACATCAGCCTCATTGCCGGTGCTGACAAAATAGTTAAACCCGATGGAAAGCTGGGTGACCATCTGGTAAATAATACCCCCGAGACCACCGCTCTGAGTGATGAAAGAAAGAGTTTCCGGATAAAAAAGATCGGTTCTTTTTTGATTGTAAAAAAAACTGGCCATGGACCCGTTGTAATAGTTCAGCACACCCAGGCAGTTTGGTCCCAGTATGCGCATCTCTGTCTTTTCGGCCAGCCTGCCGATCTCTTCCTGCTGTTTTTTCCCTTCCTCTCCAATTTCCGCAAACCCGGAAGAAAAGATAATTACCGCTTTGACTTTTTTTTCAGCACACTCTTTTAAAACATCGAGGACCTGCGCGGCGGCCACTCCAACGATGGCCAGATCTACCGGTTTGTCTATTTCCAGGATCGAGGGATAACACTTCAAGCCGCCGACCCGATCATATTTCGGATTAACCGGGTAGACCTCTCCCCGGTAGCCAAACATGCTCAACAGGTAGATGGGAATGCCGTTCGGCTTGACCGGGTTTTGACTGGCCCCGATAACGGCAATCGACTGCGGATAAAAAAATGCTTCCAGGTCACCGGTTTTTTCGATTTTTAACTCCTGCTGCTGCCGATTGTTCATCTATAACTCCTCCTTCGATTAAACTGCGCCGGATTAAACACTGTTTTTACCGCGCAGGCAGGATTAATTTCATCCCTTAATATTTTACATGATCAACAACTAATTGGATACACCTTTTTTCTATTATAACAACCTGTGGACAGTTGTGTTATAATCATGAATAGAAATTCTCACTGATTCTGAGGAGGAAAAATTAACGGTGGCAGAGAAAAAAATCCCTTTTGATCAGCAAAAAAATCATAAAGGAAAAAATAAAAAAGCCGGCCGCAGGTTTAAAGCGGTAAAAATAGTCCTGCTGGTTATGCTGCTGGTTTTTCTAATTACCGGCGGAACAGCGGCGGCGGTAGTGGCAAATTACGTAAACGATGCCCCCGCCCTCGATCCGACCCACCTGGAGACCGTGGAAACATCATATTTATACGACAGCAGTGGTGAAGAAGTAACCGCCCTGCATCAAGAACAAAACCGCATTATCATCGAACTGGACGAAATACCCGAACATCTCAAGCAGGCATTTATCGCTATCGAAGACGAAAGGTTTTACAGCCACTTCGGCTTTGATCTTGCAGGCAGTATCAGGGCTGCCTATGCCAACTTCCAGGCCGGAAGGATCGTCCAGGGGGCCAGCACCATAACTCAGCAGCTGGCCCAAAACGCCTTTTTGGGCACTGAAACAAGCTACGAGCGCAAGGTCCAGGAAATCTGGCTGGCTATTCAGCTGGAGCGCATATACAGCAAGCAGGAAATTATGGAGATGTATCTAAACCGCATCTATTTTGGCAACGGTGCGTACGGAGTAGAAGCGGCGGCAAAGACCTATTTTGATAAAAGTGCCGGTGAATTGTCTATTTCCGAAGCGGCGATGCTGGCGGGAGCGGTTCACTCACCAAACTACTTCAACCCGTTTAACAACAAGGAAGAAGCGGAAAACCGCATGAAGGTCGTGCTGGCAAACATGGCAAGGCTGGAAATGATCACCGAAGAAGAATATCATGAAGCTGCCAATAAAGACCTTTCTTACGCCGAACCGCAGAGCATGGAACACCATCCCTACCCGTACTTTGTCGATTATGTAATTCATCATGAATTAATCCGTATTTTAAGTGCAGACCCGGCATATGGCTCCAGGGCGGAAGCTTACCGGGCCATCTACACCGGGGGGCTGCAGGTTTATACAACCTTGGAGCCTTCCATGCAGAGCCACGTCGAAGATGTCCTGAGCCGGGAAGATCTATATCCCAGGACCGTCTACGTGGACATGGATAAAGCCAGGGAAGCAGTGTCCGCACTGCCTTCGGGGCGGAGTTTGACCCAGCAGCAGCTGGAAGAAATAGCCGATGAAGAAGGTTTGGCCCAACCGCAGGCGGCAATAGTCCTGGCAGATCCAACTACCGGACAAATCAAGGCTCTGGGTGGAGGACGCGAGTATCGCAAAGATGATGATGAGGTTTTGCGTTTCACCACACTGCGCCAGCCCGGTTCAGCTATTAAACCGATTACCACCTACGGACCGGCTTTTGAAGAAGGGGTGCTTGCCGGTGCCGGTTCGACCCTTGACGATTCCCCCTACATCGGACCACACGGTGACTGGTTTCCCGAAAACTTCGATTATAAATTCAGGGGAATGACCACTGCCCGGGAAGCCCTCTACTATTCTTACAACATCCCAGCTGTTCGGGCATTTGAAAAGCTCGGTCCGCAAACCGGAGCCGAATACGCCGAAAAATTGGGCATAACGACCCTGCACCCGGATGAGGTCAACAACTTAAGCCTTACCCTGGGCGGGTTCACCCGCGGGGTGAGTGTTCTTGATATGACCCAGGCTTACAGTGTTTTTGCCAATGACGGATTAAAAATTAACCTGCATACAGTGGAAAAAGTGGTTGACCGCCACGGCAATACAATTTATGAAAACCAGGCTGAACCCGAACAGGTCCTAAGCCCGCAGGCGGCATTTCTGATCAACGACATCCTGCAGGATTTTGTCACTGAATATTTGGGCGGGGCCTTAAGAATCGATCGGCCGGTAGCGGCCAAAACCGGCACTACCGACAACTGGAGAGACGTGCTTCTCTCTGCTTATACTCCAAACCTGATTGCCTCATTCTGGATGGGCTACGACGAACCCAAGATGGGCAGTATTCAGCAGGGATGGAGTTACTCTACCAATTTCCTGCGGGAAGTTTTCCTGGAAGCTTTCGAAGACCTTGAAGTTGAGGAATTCGAGACACCTGACGGCATAGTAGCTATGAGGGTATGCGATAAATCAGGGCTCAGGCCCAACACCTACTGTGAATCAGCGGGAACGGTAATCACCGATTACTTTATTGAAGGCAATGAACCGACCGGACAGTGCAACATGCATGAAGGCAGGTATTACAACCGGCCGCCTTATATTGAAACCGACGAGCGCTGGTCGTCCCGGGGAGGCCCCGGTAGAGGACCTAAAGACGCCGAAGAAATGCCCTCGGATCCCCGGCGTGACGATTACGCCGAAGAAATCGGCACGACAACCGGCGATATCACCAGGTTTAACGCATACATTGTAGAAAACGGCATAATCCTGCAGTGGGAGTATGACGGTCCAGAAGCCGAAGGTTTCGAACTGCAGAGATCTGTTGAAGAAGGAGCGGGTTCGGGTAAAACCGTGAATCTTGATGCCGGCTCAAGACAGCATACCGACTCCGACATTGACGAGAATGTAATGTATGCTTACAGCCTGAAAGCCCAACTGCCTGACGGCACGATTTCCGAACCGGCCACCGTCACCGTCAACACAGCCACTCCCCCCGGAGAAGGCGCACCCGTGTGGCCCGCAGACAGAGATCTTGATGATGAAGATTCAGTGGTAATGCCCGATGTGGTCGGATCTTTCCAGGCCCTGGCTGAATCGACCATTTCAAGGGCCGGCCTGAAGGTTACGATTGTTGATCGCGAGTACCACGATGAAATCGCGGCCAACCGGGTGATTTCCCAGCGTCCCGAAGCCGGCACGGTCGTACCCAAGGGCAGGGAAGTGCGTCTGACAGTTTCCAGAGGGCCGGAATAGTCCGGCCTGGACGATCATAACAAGAACCGGGGTAAAAAAGGTGAAAAAAACTGCTGCGGGATGCACCGCAGCAGTTTTGCTTACAGTTACGTTTTTATCTCTACTACCGTAACACCGTCACCGCCTTCCGACGCATCCCCGCTGCGATAGCTGCGGACCAACCTGTGCTCTTTCAGATAAGCTCTCAGCCCCTGCTTAAGCTTTCCGGTCCCCTTGCCATGGATAAGGCTGACCCGGTTTAAGCCCGCCCAAAGGGCGTTGTCGATCAATTTGTCGACCAGCGGTTTTGCCTCGTCCAGGGTGCTCCCGCGCAGATCGACCGCAGTACTCACCGCCGGATCTTTATCTACACTGTAACTTACACTTTTGACCTTGTCAGTTGGGGCTTCTTTTTTTTCGCTTTTCTCTTCCACTTTTCTCAGCTCATGAATCGGCAGAGTGGCTTTAAGCGGACCTATCTGCACCTGGGCCTCCCCAGGTGATAACGCTATTATTTCCCCTTTCTGCTTCAAGCTGTGGATGTATACTTCCCGGCCTACATACAGCTCCTCTTCGGGCAATCCTTCGAGCTCCGGTTCTTCAACCTCCGGCTCGATTTCTTCGCGCATCAGGTTTACCTGCCGCCGAATATCTTCAGCCCTGGCCCGTGCCTGTTCTGTTCCTTCCTGCTTGACAGAGCGCAGTTCTTTAATCAGTTCGTCGGCGGTGTCCTTGGTCCTCTTAACCAACCGGCGGGCTTCTTCCCTGGCCTCCCGCAGGATATCATCCCGCCGCGCCCGCAGTAATCTGCGCTCTTCTTCAAGCTCTTCCATCAGCTGTTCGGCCTTGTTTCTTTCCAGGGCCGCCTGCCGGCTGTCCCTGGAGTAACGCTGTTGATCTTCGACCAGCCGGGCGATGACCGATTCGACCTGCTCGTGTGAACGGTGCAAAAAGCTCCTTGCTTTGTCCAAAACATTTTCCGAGAGGCCCAGTCTTCCGGCAATATGAATGGCATTACTCTGTCCCGGCACGCCCTGCAGCAAGCGGTAGGTCGGTTCAAGAGTATCCAGGTCAAACTCCATGGCCGCGTTTTGCATATTTTCCTGCACCTGGGCAAAAAGCTTCAGCTCATTTATATGGGTGGTCGCCACTGTCAGCGCTCCCTTGCGGGTGAGCTCGTCCAGAATAGCCATGGCCAGGGCAGAACCCTCGGAGGGATCTGTGCCCGCTCCGAGCTCGTCAAAAAGGACCAGAGAACCGGTTCCCGCTTCTTCGATAATGGCAATGATGTTTCTCATATGGCCGGAGAAAGTGCTAAGCGACTGAATTATACTCTGCTCGTCACCTATATCGGCCCTGATCTTGCTAAATACCGCCAGCTTTGTATCTTTGCCCGCCGGCAGGTGCAGACCGCACTGGGCCATCACAGCCAGCAAACCGATAGTTTTAAGAGCAACCGTTTTTCCCCCCGTGTTCGGCCCGGTTACTACCAGGGTCCGGGCCTGTTCACCCAGTTCAACAGTTAGCGGGACTCTTTCTCCGGGCAGTAAGGGATGCACGGCATCGCTAAGTTGAAAAAAGGGGGATTCAGCATTAAAAAGGACCGGTTCCCGGGCGTTCATATCCAGGCTGAGCCGGCCCCGGGCAACGATAAAATCCAGATTGCCGTAAATTTTTAAGTTTCTAAAGAGGGCATCTTCTGCTTCCGCCGCCTGGGTGCTGAGCTGAAGCAGGATACGTTCAATTTCCTGCTCTTCTCGGCGGTTCAAAGCAGTCAGTTCATTTTGCATTTGCACCACGGGCATTGGTTCAACAAATACGGTTGCACCGCTGGCGGATTGGTCATGGACCATACCGTCCAGATGCTGCCTGTACTCCTGCTTTACCGGCAGGACATAGCGCCCACCGCGTATGGTGACCAGGGCTTCCTGCAGGTAACGACGGTAATGACCGCTTCGGATGTATTCATCCAGCTTGTCCCTGATTTTACCCTGCAGTGAATGCTTTTTGCGACGGATGGAGTTGAGCGCAGAAGAAGCGCTGTCCAGGACATTTCCTTCCTGATCTATTGAGCGGGCCAGTGCAGCCAGTAAATCAGCGCAGGCATAAAAGTGTGAAACCTGTGCGGCCATCAGGGGGTAAAGTTCTTTATTTTCCTCATGCTTGAAAAACTTCTGCCACTGCTGGACCGCCCTGATAAAATTCATAACGGCGGCCAGCTCGGTTCCGGAGAGCACTGCTCCTTTTCCCGCCCTGGTTAAAAGCGGGCCGATATCTTCCACCTTCGCGGGGATGAAGGCATTTTTTGCGCACAGCGATCTTCCTTCCCCGGTTTCCTTCAGTTTTTCATTTACCGGCGAATAATCTGCATCCGGGACCAGACCGGCTGCGGATGCCCGGCCCATGGGGCTGGCGGTCATTTCGGCCAGCTGATCCCTGATCCGATCGAACTCCAAAATATTTATTTCTCTTTCCGTAATGACATCAGCCAATAGGTTCTCTCCTCGAAAGATGCCTGTTTCCCGGCACGACAAAGCGCAGCAACCTGTCCTGCGCCGCCGATATGCCAATGCGCGGTGTCGTTTTAATCGGGCTGTACCGGGCTGCATCTTTGTTTTCAGCTATATACAAGGGTTTCTTCTGTAAATCGTGACCGTCCAGCGCTTTATCGATGGCGAAAGCGAGGCAAAGTTTGCCCGGTCCGCTGGCAAGGTTGGTCGGCGGACAGGAAAGCCCGCGGCGCTGCTTCATCAGTTCCAGGCCGCCGGCCGGCTCCACCGCCCTGACCAGGACCGCCTCCCCCTTATTCTCCGGCCCCGTTACCACATTAAGACAATAATGAATACCATAAATAAGATACACATATGCTCTTCCCGCCGGTCCAAACATTGTCTCATTGCGCCCGGTCCGGCCAATTGAGGCATGGCAGGCCGGATCATTACTGCTCAAGTAGGCCTCGGTCTCAACGATGACCCCATAAACCGGCCCCTGTTCCGACTCACGGCAAAGATAGCGGCCGATCAACCTGCGGGCCACCTCGACTGTTGAACCGCGGTAAAAATCTATTCCAACCGGCTGCAGTTTATCCATATACATCCCGGACCTTCCGATTTAACCGTAAAAAGCCGGTTTCTTCCGGTTAAGGCTGCAGCCTGCCGGCTGCAGCCTAAAAAAGCCGGACAAAACCAGCTTAGATCAGCTGTTCAGGTTAAGATAAAAATTTAGAAGCATGTCTTTCAGCTCTTCAGCAACCGGTTCCAGGTAATGTTCGGCAATAAATACGATTTCGGAATTTTCCAGGGCCTCCATGAAAAACTGTAGAGGGATCAGCGAAATACCGGCAATAATGATATAAACAAAAACAACCCCGACCAGCAATCCCAGGAGAGCACCGCCGACACGGTTAAAAAAGCCGATTACCGGTAGGCGGTTCACCCACCGGAATCCACCGGAAAAAAGGCGAAATACCAGGCTTAAGACCAGAAACAACACCAGGAAAGCGATAATGCCGGCAATCAGCTGAGGCGCTCTTTCCAGGGCTACTTCCAGGCCCAGGCTTTCAATCAGTTCGTGGTGTGGAATTATATCTTCCGGATTTATATAACGGGCCAGCTCTTCACTAAAATAGCGGCTGCCCCACAGGGAAAGGGCAACAGCCACAAAAAAGCCGAACAGGTCAAATAACTGCTTGATTAAACCGCGGGTAAAACCGCTGATCAAGTGCAGGAAAAAGACCACAAGCAAAAAGATATCAAGCCAGTTCATCACTGCCGTCACTCCTCTTCCCCGTATCCGCATGGGGATGCTCTTTGCCTTCCTTGAGTTTAATCAACTCGTCGGCCAGGTTGAGTGCCGCTAAAACTGCAATTTTTTGCCTGCTCATCTGGACATTTTTTTCCGACAGGGTTTTCATCAGCCGGTCCACATAACGGCCCACCCTGTGCATCTCTTCAGGTGAAGATGAGCCCCGGAGAGTATACTCTTCTCCCATGATGGTTACTGTTACCCTGTTTTTTCCTTTATCTGTATCCGTCAAAGCTTTGCCTGCCTTCGTCATAATGATTTTAATCCTGCCTTAAAGCAGGTTATTCGAGATAATATGACGTATATCCTGCCTGCGCCGTTAGCGGCGCAAAACCGCTCCCAGTTTGTTGAGAGCTTTTTCAATTTTATCCTGGATAAGATTTACCTCATCGTCGGTCAAAGTGCCCTCCTCGCGCCTGAAGGTGATGGAAAAAGCGAGGCTGCGCTTGCCTTCCGGAATTTGCCTGCCTTCATAAAGGTCAAACAGCTTTATTCCGGCAACCAGGCCTTCTCCGGCCTGCCTGATTGCTTCTTCCAAACGCTGTGCCGGGATTTCCCTCGAGACTACCACGGCTATATCCCGGTTGGCGGAAGGATAACGAGGCAGGGGAGCAACCCTGGGAACCAGGTTGGCCTTCCCACATAAGAGAGCAAGGTCCAGTTCACAGACCGTAACCGCCTGGTCGATGGCAAATTGTTCGGCCACTTCAGGGTGCAGTTGACCGAGGAAACCCAGCTCCTCACCGCCTGTGAAAATGCGGGCACAGCGGGTCGGATGGGCAAAAGGCAAGACTGCCGGTACAAATTCTACCAAACCGATCTGCAGCCTGCTGAAAAGAGCTTCGAGGGCACCCTTGACCGTGAAAAAATCGGCTTCCCTTGATGGATCGATCCAGTTTGGTTCGGGGATTAAACCGGTGGCCGCCAGCCCAAGCATGACCTTTTCCTCCGGCAGTTCTTCCAGGGGCAGTGACTGCGGGATGTAAACAGAGCCGATCTCAAAAAGCAGTTGGTTTAGTTCCCGGTGACTGCAGTTATGCTGAACCGTTTTCAACAGCCCGGGTATGACCGTGGTCCTCATCACTGCCTGTTCTTCCGAGAAGGGGTTCTGCACCGGGATTGTTTGCATGCGGGGGTCGTCTTCGGGCAGTCTCATCCGGTGCAGGTTGGCCGGGTTGATGAATGAATAAGTGATGCACTCGTAAAAACCGCAGGCTGTCATGGTATTTCTGGCCAAACGCTCAAGCCTCTCTTTTATTGACTCCCGGTTTTCGATCATTTCTCCCCTGGGCAGAGTAATCGGAACCTTGTCATAGCCGTGCAGGCGGGCTACTTCTTCTACAATGTCTTCTTCCAGTCTCACGTCGGCCCGCCTCAAAGGCACAGTCACTGCCATTTCCCCACCTTCTTTTTGCTGAACTGAAAAACCGAGCCGGGAAAGCAGAGCAGTCATTTCTTCCCCCGGGATGGACAGTCCGAGGATTTTATTGACCCGTTCCGGGCGAACCGTGATCCGCTCCGGCTCATAGACCGAGACATATTGATCAATTACTCCTTTTAGCACTTTACCGCCGGAAAGTTCATTGATCAACCTGGCGGCCCTGTCCTGCGACCACAGCACCGCTTCAGGGTTTACACCCTTTTCAAACCGCTGGGAAGCTTCAGAAGGAAGATTGTACCTGCGGGCGGTGCGCCTGATGTTTGTGGGGTTAAAAGAAGCTGCCTCAATCAAAACTGTGCTTGTTGAAGCGGTAATTTCCGTATTTTCTCCGCCCATCACTCCGGCCAGACCTACCGGTTCAGTGCCGTCTGTTATTACCAGGGCTTCCGAATTCAATATGCGTTCAAACCCGTCCAGGGTTACCAGTTTTTCACCATCCCGGGCTCTCCTGACAATTATTCTTTTCTCTTTCAGCAGATCCAGATCAAAGGCGTGCAGGGGCTGGCCAAATTCCCACATAACATAGTTTGTAATGTCGACCACGTTGTTAATGGGGCGTACGCCCGCTTTGAGCAGGCGCAGCTGCATCCACAGCGGAGCGGCCCCTATCTTTATATCGCCAACCGCCCTGGCACTGTAGCGGGGGCATAGTTCAGTGTCCTGAACCGTCACCTCAATAACTTCATCGATATTTTTACCGGCTTCTACCGGCGTTAGAGGCGGCATGGTTACTTCTTTGCCGGTCAAAGCGGCCGTTTCATAAGCCGCCCCCAGCAGGCTGAGACAGTCGGCCCGGTTGGGAGTGAGCTCCAGGTGAAGAATTTTATCGCCGAAACCGAGAACCCGGTCGGCCGGCTCCCCGATAGCGGCAGAACCGTCAAGGATGAGGATTTCGTCTTCCGAGCCGAGCTCAAGGCCCAGCTCCTGGGCCGAACAGAGCATCCCCGAGGACCTGGCGCCGTGGATAACCGCTTCATCAATTTTGCGGCCGCCGGGCAGTTCCGCTCCGGGCCTGGCCGTGGGCACCCTGTCGCCCACTTTTAGGTTTTTTGCCCCGCATACGATGTTTAAAACCTTTTCTCCTACATCTGTTTCGACAAGCGTAAGATTGCTTTTTCCGGGATGTGCTTCGATCGATTTCACTTCACCGACAACCACCCCGGGCAGCGGTTGACCAAAAGTTTCCACCGCTCCCACTTCTACGCCGGCCATGGTAAACCGGTCGGCCAGTGCTTCGGGGGAAAGGTCGGGGTCAATGAAGTCTAAAAGCCAGCTGTAGGGAACGCGCATCATCGATTACCTCCAATTTTTGAATTTCTCTTATTGAAAGGGGGTTGCCAAATTGCTGAGTGCCAGGTGAGTGCCGGGTTGTAATAATTGCCGAATCACGCTCTTAATATTTTGACAGGGCGCTAGCCAAACTGCTTCAAAAAGCGCAGGTCGTTGGTAAAAAACAGGCGCAGGTCGCCGATGCCGTACTTGAGCATGGCAATCCGCTCAATGCCCATCCCGAAAGCGTAGCCGGTGACTTTT
>PUNU01000179.1 GCA_003551865.1 Syntrophomonadaceae bacterium | reverse complement strand
TATGCCATAGGGGACGGTTCCATCGTTTTCCCTTCGGCCTTCGCTACGCTCAGGAACGCTCGAACCGTCCCCATGGCACAGCTTTTCACTCAACAAGGACAATAGGCTGAGTAGTTACGAAAAATTATTATAAAAACCAACAGGTGGAATTAGCCGCTTAATTATGAGGATCAGCGCGGCAAACCGATCAGCGGCCTTTCCATTTTGGTTCTCTTTTTTCCATAAAAGCGGCAATGCCTTCCTGGAAGTCTTCAGTTTGCAGCAGAAAACCAAGCGCTTCCTGTTCAATTTTGAGCCCTGACTGCAGGTCGGTGTTCATCCCCTTTGTAATTGCTTCTTTGACTTTCTTCAGGCCCAGCGGCGCCTTGGAAGCGAGGGATTCGGCAAAGCTCGATACAATATGATCAAGTTCTTCTTTGCTGACCACCTCGTCAACCAGGCCAAACTCTTTGGCCTTTGCACCGCTCAAAGCTTCACCAGTAAAAATCATCCACTTGGCCAGGGGCACACCGATCCGCCTTGGCAAACGCTGGGTTCCACCCCAGCCGGGCATCAGGCCGCGGTTGATCTCCGGCAGGCCAATTTCTGAAATATCGGAGGCAAAAATAAAGTCACAGGCCAGCGCCAGCTCGCAGCCACCGCCCAGGGCATACCCGTTGATCATGGCAATAACCGGCTTCTCGTAAGCGGCCACCATTTCTACAACCGGTTCCACAGGAGAAGTCTCCGAAAGGTCCCAGCCCGCTGAAAAGCAGTGCTTAATTTCCTGCCGCCCCTCTTTTTCTCTGATCCTGGGGTTTCCGTTAATCACCAGGACCCTTGCCTCATCGTCCGCGGCTATCTCTTCCAAAGCCTGCTTCATCTCCAGGCCCAGGGTGCTGTTAATAGCGTTAAGACGTTCCGGGCGGTTGAGAGTTAAACGGGCAACGTGATCCCTTTTCTCCACAATAATCGTTTCAAAGCCCATTTGATTCACCCCTTATATTTTAACTATGGTGACTTTCCACACCGCCCATCTTAACTCCTGCAAATTATTTGACCCTCCCCCTTAATACAGGTTCGATCCTGCTTTTAAGCGGTTCCGGAACATCTTTAATCTTGAAATGGTCTACCTTTCTAATCATCGAGGTGTTTACCTTGACTATCAACGCCAGTTCCTGGGCGGTCAGGCTTTGTTTTTTCCGCAGTTCTTTTACAGTCCTGCTGCCGAATGTTTTAAAAAACATTAGGACCTCCATATGTATTTTTATTTAAAGGTGACCCGCAAACGGCTTAACCTCTCAGGCCGAAAAGAAAAATCATGCCCATGATCATGAAATACAGGACCACGCCCAGGGTCAGGAAGGCCAGTACCTTTTCAAACCGGTCTATCTTTTTCTGCCGCTCCCGGCAGTCAAAGCAGAGCGGCACCCGGTCAAAATGAAAAAGTGGGAAATAGGCGGCCGAGTAACCCCCTCTAATGGCATGGAAACAGGTATCTTTTTCCTCCAGGTTTTTTCCGCATTTTTCACAGACATACTGCTTGTTATTCATCCAACCACCCTTAGAGAAATTCATCCTGGACAGCAGCCACCCGGCGGGGATCGAAAGGCCGGTTTACCAGGGGCTCACCCTCCAGGGCATCAAGCGAAGATTCAAAAGTAGCCCTCGGCCGGTTATAGAAAATCCCCAGGGGAATCTGCTCACCCCACCGGCCGGCCAGCTCCAGTGCCGAGGCCCAATCCTGCGAATCTTTAACTTCCGGAAAATACACCCTGTTTTTATACCAGCCGAAAGTATTCAAACGATTAAAAGAAGGACAGGGCTGCAGAATATCGACAAGAGCATAACCCGGAAATTCGATTGCCGCCATCATGGTTTCTTTGAGATGCTCTTTTTCCCCGGTGAAACAGCGGGCTACGAATCCCGCTCCCAGCACCAGGGCTACCATCAAGGGGTTAAGGGCCGGAATCGACACCCCTTCCACCTGAACCGCAGTTTTCATCCCCGGCTCGCTGGTCGGGCTGGCCTGTCCCTTGGTCAGGCCGTAAACCTGGTTGTCGTGTACAAAATGAGCGATGTCGGGGTTGCGGCGTATATTGTGAATAAAGTGATTGCCACCTTCTCCGTAGCTGTCCCCGTCGCCCGATTCAACGATTACTTTCATATTTTTATTGGCCGCCCGGGCACCCAGGGCGGGTGGCAGGGCACGGCCGTGTAAACCGTTGAAGCCGTTTGCCCGGATGTAGTGCGGCATCTTGGCCGCCTGCCCGATACCGGAACAGATCAAGACTTCATGAGGAGCCAGTCCCAGTTCAAAAAGTGCTTCAGCCAGGGCTTTACGTATGGCAAAATTTCCACAGCCGGGACACCAGGCTGTTTCTCCAAGCAGGTAATCTTCCGCCTTAAACATCTTTTTCAACCTCCTCCACGATCTCGCGTGCCAGAAAGGGCCGGCCGTCGTATTTTCTAATAAACCCGTCAATTGAAAAACCCGTTTCCCGGCGGATCAGGGCGGCCAACTGCCCTGAAGCATTGTTTTCCACGCAGTAGCTTTTCCGCACTTCCGGGAGCAGTTCTTTTATGCGCTTTTGCGGCAGAGGAAAGATGTCACTAAAGTGGAGCATTGCAGTTTTCATTCCCGCCGCCGAAAGAGCATCCACCGCCTCGCGCAAGACCCCGTAAGTGGAGCCCCAGCCAATCAGCAGACGCTCGGGATGGGGATCACCGTAAAGGTCGGGCTCATCGATCTCTTCAGCCAGAGCCTCCAGCTTACGCAGGCGCTTTTCGACCATCGCCCGCCGAGTTGCAGCGTCTTCTATTATATTGCCGTTTTCGTCATGTTCATCGCTGTCCACAAGAACCACCTCTCCGGGGAATTGGCCCGGAAGGATCCGTGGTGAAATGCCTCCTTCACTAAAGCGGTAGCGCTTGTAGGGCTTTTCAAATTCACCTTCACCGGCCAGTCCCCGGTTGTAACCGAGCCTTGAAAAATCAAACGGTTCGACACTGCGGTAGGTATCGGCAAAATTCTGGTCCGATAAAAAAATCACCGGCGTCTGGTAACGATCAGCCAATTCAAATGCCTTGTTGAGCCGGTAAAAAGCGTCTTCATGCGAGGTGGCACACAAGACGGCCCGCGGAAACTCACCATGTCCGGCATTAATAACGAAGCCCAGGTCGCCCTGTTCTGTCCGGGTGGGCAATCCGGTTGCCGGTCCGGGACGCATGCCGATAATAATGACCAGAGAGCTCTCTGTCATGCCGGCCAGTGAAAGTCCTTCGACCATCAAAGAAAATCCTCCACCCGAGGTGGCGGTCAGGGCCCTCACACCGGTATAGGAGGCACCCAGAGCCATATTAACAGCGGCTATTTCATCCTCGGCCTGTTCCACCACTACCGGGTATTCATTACTCTTTCCAGCCAGGTAGTTCATAATTCCGGTAGAGGGAGTCATCGGGTAAGCGGACATAAAGCGGCAGCCGCTCGCCAGGGCCGACATACCGAGGACCTGATTGCCGTCAATAAACAGTTTTTTACCTCCCTCATTCTTGGGTGGCATGGTAAAACAGGCTCTGCAGAAACGTGCAGCCTTTTCATATCCCGACTTTAAAGCGTTGATATTTTTTTCAGCCACGCCATCTTTTTCGGCAAAGACCTCCCTTAAAACCTGTTCCACGGCCGCGGTTTCCAAGCCCAGCAGCACCAGCATAGCCCCAACTGCCACCGTGTTGGCCATAACTTTATTACCGGCTTCTTTGGCCAGTTTGGTCAGCTCCACCGGCACCGCCCGGTCATCTTTATCGGACGGTTCAAACTGGTCCGGGTCGTAAATTATCCGCCCGGACGGGACCAGGTTGTGCCGGTGCAGATTAAAGGTTTCTTCGTTTAAAGCAACCAGGATATCGATCGGTTCAACGGTGCTCCATGTTCTTCCGGCACCAATGCGCAGGCGGGAAAAATTATGGCCTCCTCTAACCCTGGACATATAATCCTTGGTGTAGATAATATCATAGCCTTCCCTGACCAAACCTTTGCCAAGCAGGTTCATGACCGTCTCCATGCCCTGCCCGGCAGCGCCTCCGACAACAATATTTACTTCCATTGCCGTTAATCAACTCCTCTCTTTTCGGTCGGTGCATTTTTATATTCCCGCATACCAGCTTAACCTGGCCAGCAGGATCAAACCGAGAAGAATAAAAATAGCTCCACTGACATAGCTCAGGTAATGGGTGTAACGGCTGATCCTGGGCAAATTTTTGGCCATCCCGGTAAAGGTCCCTGCAGCCAGGAGGGGAACACCGTGACCCATACCGTAGATAAAAAGCAATCCACTGCCGTAAAAAGGTTCGGCCTGTACGGCAGCGTAGGTAATTATTACCGCCAGCACGGGAGTGGCACAGGGAGAAGCCACCAGCCCAAAAAGCATCCCCATAACCAGGGTGCCACCCGGCCGGGCTTTTTTTGCCGGAATCTTTTTCAATCCGGGTAGGTTAATAGTCAAGGCTCCAAGCAGCTGCAATCCCATTATTATAGCCACACCCGCCAGCAGGTAGTACCAAAAATCACCGACCTGTCCGAAGACCCGGCCAAAAGCGGCGGCAATGAACCCCAAAACAGCAAAAGTGACCGCCAACCCGCTGACAAACGAAAAAGAAAGCATAAATCCCCTGGAACGGGGTTCCTGCTCATAACCGCCTATATAACTTACCATTAAAGGCACCATAGATAGGATACAGGGGCTGATGCTGGTTATCAGGCCTCCCAGAAATATCAGGGCCAAAGCAGACAGTGATTTCCGGGCTACCGTTTCAGGCAGTACTTCACCAAAAAAATGATCCAGGCGCGAAGCTTCCCCGCCGCTTCCGGTTTCCTCAACCAGGGGATCGATGCGATCCTTCATTTCTTCAAAACTAAAAACTCCGGCTTCCTCGGCCTGAACCACACCCTCAGCATCAACAAAGAAAAACACCGGTATATAAAAAACGGGAAACTCTTCAAGAAGTTTTTCTGTTTCCGGGTTGTCCAAGTCGGCCACAATAAACTCCGCCCTGCCTGCGTAGTGTTCCTTTAGAGCCGAGAGCACGGGCTCCATCGCAACGCAGGCACTTCACCAGCGGGCATAAAACTCGAGGACAACCGGTTTGTTCTTTTCAAGCGCTTCTTGATAAGCCAAAAAAGGTTCATCTGCGGGACTAACTTCTTGAGCTGCTTTTTCATCAGGGTTAGCAAGTTCCCCGGAGTCTTCCACTTCTATTGCTGCCGTCCGTTCTCCTTCAAATGGTGCGGTTAAATCGGTTCTTCCAAGTAAAAAAACGGCAATAACGGCCAAGCCAACCAGGGATGTGATTATTATTTTGTTTCTGCGGCTCAATGCCATCCCTCCATTGCAAAAATTGATACTTTTTCTCTTCGTTTAGTCTACTTTATCATAACATATCGCAGAATACCATACAAAAAACCGGGCAAAGGTTATTGAACATGGAATTATTGCCGCATTAAAAACGCTATTTAATGTTCGTAGGGGAGTAATTTAAAACAGCCGGGGGCAGAAGCCCCCGCAGTGCCGGAACAAGCAATTGTTAAATTACTGCTTGCCGCTGTAACCCATCCGGGCCGAGGCCCTGCCGGCGACTTCTTTAACTGTTTCAGCCAGTTCATTTTTTAGGTAATGAGATGTGATCCGGCTGCTGGGGCCTGAAACGCTGATACTGGCCGCGGCCTTGCCTTCATAGTTAAAAACCGGTGCGGCAACACAGCGCACATTTTCTTCCAATTCACCGAAATCGAAAGCATGGCCATCCTGCCGGGACCGGGCCAGTTCTTTTTTCAGATCATCCGGATTGGTAATGGTCTCAGCAGTGTACTTCTTTAGCTCTATATTTTCAAGGACATACTTCAACCTGTCTTCGGGAAGGTAAGCCAGCAGCACTTTACCCGAAGCAGTACAGTGGACGGGCCCGCGGTTACCTACCTGGGCAAACATCTTTACAATAATTATGTTGTGCGATTCGACCTGATCGATATAGACAATTTCCCTATCGTCCAGTATTGAAAGGTTGGCCGTTTCATTGCATCGTTCAACCAGTTCCTCCAAAAACGGGCGCACTATAGACCTGATATCGGAAAAAGAAAGTACCGCGTTGGCTATCTCCAGCATTTTCAGCCCTAAGCGATATTTACTGCTGTCGGCCTCCTGGTCCACGTAGCCCCGGTGGGACAGGGTGGCCAACAAACGGTGGACGGTGCTCACTTTTAAGCCGGTTTTTTCAGCCAGTTCGGTCACAGTTGCCGGGGACCCATGCCTGGCCATCACTTCCAGAATGGTCAGGGCCCTTTCAAGCGATTGGACATGCCTGCTATCCCGGGTAGAAAGATTTTCTTCTGTCATTATTCTTTCCAACCCCCCTTTACAAAGCCGGCGCAGCTTTTTTACTTAGCTTGATTGCCAGCAAAAAGCAGATAATCGAGGCAGCCAGGCCCAGCACAAAAGTGGGATTATAACTGTCCGTCAGATCGGCCAGGTAAGCGGCTGCCAGCGGGCCCGGTCCGCCGACCAGCCCGACAGCTGTAAAAATAATACCATAATGGACCCCAAAGTTCTCCAATCCAAAAAGCCGGGCTACAATGGTTGGATAGGTGGTGTATAAGCTGCCGTAGCTTAAACCCAGAACAACCGTCGCGGCAACCAGGGCCGGCCAACCCAGACCGCTTAAAAAAAGCAGCATGGCCACTCCCATCAACCCT
>PUNU01000125.1 GCA_003551865.1 Syntrophomonadaceae bacterium | reverse complement strand
GTCGCCGGGGTTTGCTTTGACACGGCGGGGGCGTATTATTATAATTATTGCAGTTAAAAAACTCTGCCATAATGATAACGGGAAGCCGGCCGAAAAGACGTCCGGGTTAAATTCAAAAAACCAAATGAGAGGAAGAGCAAAAAATGCAGTTGTTGATCTTGATCCAGGGCACATACGGACAGCGCATAGCCGATAATATAGAGGCCAATAAACCCGAAGGCTGGCAGGTGTCGGTATGGAATGTGCCTCCAATACAAGAAGCAATTATTGACGAGCCCGAGCAGTATCTGCCCCGGGATCTCCCGGAAGCGGATTTGATTTTGCACCTCGGGGAATCGGCCCAGGCCGCCCAGCTTTTGCCGGCGGTGGTAAAAAGAAGCGGGGCCGAGGGAGTGATCGCCTCCATTGACAGCTCGGCCTGGATCCCCCTGGGTTTGCGCAACCAGCTGCGCCGGGAGCTGGGCGAAAAAGGCGTAACCATTGTTTTCCCCGAGCCCCTTTGTTCCCTTGATGAAGAAAAGGTCGGCTTCTATGAAGCCAACCGTCAGCCTTATACCTCTGCCGTTATCAGTGAGTTTGCCCGCCATTTTGGCCGGCCCGAACTTTCATTGAAGCTGGACGAGCAGGGCCGCATTAAAGAGGCCAACGTGCTGCGCGGTGCTCCTTGCGGGTCGTCCGGTTATACCGTCCGGCGGATAATCGGCCTCAAAGCGGATGAAGCCGTGCCCAAAGCGGGCTTGATGTGTCTTCATTACCCCTGCCTGGCTTCGATGCAGTTCGAACAGACCGATAACGGGGTCGATACAATCATGCATACTTCAGGGCGGGTTTTCAACGAAGCGATGGAACGTGCTCTTGATTCCCTGAGGAGCGGGAAGGATCTTTAATATGCTTAACTTTCAATTTCCTCCACGTAGTAGGTGCATTCTTCGGCAAACTTCATTTTGCGGTAGAAGTTTTCGAAATCGATGCGGTAGTTGAACTCGTCCTGCTCTTTGTCTCTCTGCCCCGGAATGTCGAGGTTTCTTATGATCAGCAGCTCTTCGTTGATATTTGAAGCCTGCAGAAGTTTCATGCCCGAAGGAGCCCACAGCCCGCTGCCTCCCCAGAAATACTCTCCGGTTTTTTGGTGACGGCCGACCCAGTTTGCACCCAGGCTCCAGACCTGGTTGTAGGCAGCCTTGGACGAATTCATCAGGTCCCAGAGAAAACCGTAGTAGTGATCGGTGCGGATGTTCATCCAGGCATATTCCCGGATGGCCTGTGAATGCCAGGCCGCCAGGGTTACAATGGCATCGACTCCGTCGACAAAGGCGTACTGGCGGGGCAGCTCGACAAAGCTGAGATCGTAGCAGAGCAGGAAGCCAAAACGGCCCCACTTGGTATCAATGCTTAAGCGTTTGTCAGTCCCCTGCTTGAAGAAGGTTCTTTCTGCGGGGGTCAGGAATACCTTGGCGTAAATATAATCCTCCTGGTTATAATCGATGGCCGAGTTCAGAATAAAGGTGCTGTTGAAATAGTTGCCGTTCCTGAGCCGGGCGTTGCCGTAAAAGATGTACTCCAGCCCCCCTTCGCCGTCGGTGAGGCTGTTTTTTACGTTTTTCAGCCAGGGGGCGATGTGGTTGTTTTCCCCTTCGGCGAGCAGGTTCCATACTTCATCCGGACTGTTGGATTTCCAGATGAACCCGGTGACGGTGAGCTCGGGGAATACCAGGATATTGACCTTGTGTTGATGGGCCAGCTGGATAATCTGTTCCATTTTTTTTAAATTTTCTTGCACGCTGGGGGTTTCGTAGATATTGGCCAGCATTATGGTGGGCAGTGTTTCATCGTCCGAAAAGGCCCTTTCTACGATTCTGAAATTCATTTGTTTTTTTCCTCCTCCTATTTATTAATGCTCCCGGACAGTCAGGCCGGGTTTGCCTCCAACTTCAGTACTCTATATTTATGCCGGACAGAACCTGGTGTCTTGTATTCGGATTTGCGATATCGCAAAACAAGGCGGCCGCATCTGCGGCCTGCCGCGGTTGTTTTATGTTTTTGCCTCATGTGTTCAGTGCCGCCGGATATGTATGGTTCCTTCGTCCATCCGGCGCCTGAAAAATCTTTGCGCTGCGGCTTTATACATGATCCTGGTAAAAGGAAGCAGGAGGCTGAAACCAAAGATGTCGGTTAACAGGCCCGGGGTAAGAAGCAGGGCCCCTCCGACCAAAATGCAGGCGCCGTCGAAGAAAGGATCGGCCGGCATGATCCCGGATTCCAGGTCTCTTTGCATCCTGTACAAGACGGCCAGTCCCTGGGTTTTAGCCAAAAAAACGCCGATAAACCCGGTGGCGGCGATTAATAGAATTGTCGGCCAGGTGCCGATTATGCCGCCCAGCTCAATCAAAATCCATATTTCTATCAAGGGCACAAGGGTAAAAATCAAGACAAACTTGAACATACTTCACCTTTTCAACCGTTATTTCAGTTATAGTTTAACACCGATAACCGCTTTTTTCACCTAATTTTTTTACCGCTTTAAGAGGTTTCATAAATTAGTTTTCCCGGGACCGGAGGCCCGTTGGCATATGCCCGGGTTACCTTCAGGCCTTCGGGTTCGACGGTTCCTTTAACCTGGAAAGAAACGATATCGGCGGTTAAACCGCAGGCTGCAAAAGGCCTGCCAACCGGCAGGGTAACGGAAGTCTGCAGGTAACTGCCGTTGACCCTGACTGCGGGTAGAAGGATCACCTCGAGGGTGCCGTCTTGGTAGGCCGCCGGTTTGATGCTGTCCAGTCTTTCAAACACTTTGGCTGCAGGTTCGGGAAAATCCGCTTTCCCGCCCCGGAAGACTGTCCGGCTCTTTAAATATTCCACGAGCACCTTTGCCGGGTGCAGTTTGGCCGGAGGCGTGGTTTCCTTGATGTCAATTACGCCGGCTGCCCTGATGCCGGAGTAGGCATTGTAGCGGACCATTTCACTGTTGTTTAAACGCTCAACAAATTCGCCCGTTTCCTGCCACCCGCTAAAGTGCCCTTTTAAGCAAAAGTAATTCAACTGCGAATCTGCCGCCAGCACCGTTACTTCAGGCTCATTATTTAAGTTTTCGGCCGTTTTCCACATGAACAGGTTGCCGAATATGAGCTTTTCCCGGTAGTACTCCATGGCGGTTATGACCACTAAATTGGGCAGTCCGTTCCGGTCTTTTGTGGCCAGGAATTTTGGGCTGAACGGCTTGTTCAACAGTTCGGCCTGTTCGTTATCCAGCACCGTTATTACTCCCCTTCACGGTAATTTGAGATGGTAACCCGGCTAACCCCGGCGCCTTCAATAATGGACATAAAACGGCGCATGGTGCTTTCTTTAACCCGCCCCGCACCGTTTAAAGCATAGTTTAAGTCCAGTTTTTGGTAGTCACTGCGGCAGAGATCATTGTAGCCTAAAAGGTCGACCCTCTCAACGGCGGGCATATACTGCTCGATAAAAGCGGCCGCAGCTTCGATATTGCCGGTGCTGTCGGTACAGCCGGGGATAACCGCTATCCTGATCCAGAACGGAACCCCGGAGCGCCCCAGCAGGCGGGCGTTTTCCAGGATTTGCTTATTGGAGACGCCGGTGAACTTTTTGTGCTCGCGATCGTCCATTACCTTCAAATCGAAAAGCACCAGATCTGAAAGTTCAGCCACAGCTGTAAAATGTTCCGGGGGGCTGTAGCCGGCCGTATCGATTGCGACGTGGATGCACTCCTTGTTAATTTCAGGAATAAAGCTTTTGAGAAATTTATACTGCAGCAGGCATTCGCCGCCGGAAAAAGTTACGCCTCCTCCCGAATTGTCGTAGAAGGGACGGTCCTGGATAATGATTTTTTTTAACTCGGCGGCAGTAATCGAGCTGCCGATGACCTTGATTGCATTGGCCGGACAACCGTCGGCACAGATCAGGCATTTTTTGCAGGCGGACCCGAAAAGCAGGCCCTGTTCCGTCCCGGTAATACTGCCGGTGGGACAGTTTTCCAGGCAGGTGCCGCAGCCGATGCACCGCAGGCGATCATGGACCAGGTGAATTTCCCTGGTAAGCCCTTCGGGATTCTGACACCAGATGCATTTTAGAGGGCACCCCTTCATAAAGACCGTGGTCCTGATGCCGGGGCCGTCTTCGGTGGACATGTTCTGGATGTTAAAGATCTGCGCTGAATTTATAGCGAATGCGCCTCTCTTCTAATAATTTCTTCCTGGATTTCCGGCCCCAGGTGCACAAAGTAGGCATTGTAGCCGGTTACCCTGACCATGAGGTTGCCGTATTCGGAAGGGTTTTTTTTCGCTTCGAGCAGGGTTTGGGGATCGATCATGTTGATCTGCAGGGCCGTGCCCCCGGTTTCGTTGTAGGCTTTGAGAAAAGCGATAAATTTTTCGATCTGCTCTTCGCTCCTCAGAAAAGAAGGGTTGAAGCTCATGGTATGGGAGGAGCCGTTGGGCACGGTTTCCAGGGCCAGGTTCCTTACCGATTTTACCGCCGCTGTCGGTCCTGAACGGTCGGTGCCGTTGACGCAGCATACCCCGTTGGAAAGGGCTTTGCCCCTGGGCCGGCCATCGGGGGTGGCGGCGGTCAAGGGGGCATAAGATACCCAGTAATTCCAGGACAGGTAGCCGGCCCGGAAACGGCGCCCGGTGGAAGGCGAGGTCATCGTAATTGTTTTTTCAGACCAGTGGCGCGATATTTTTCGGGCCATCTCATCGGCATAAGGATCGTTGTTGCCGTACTTGGGAGCTTTGTTGATCAGGATCTGTCGAAGCATTTCTTCACCCTGGAAATCGAATTTTAGAGCCCTGATCAATTCCTCCATGGCCACCTTTTTTTCTTCGAAAACCAGGCTGCGCACTGCGGTTAAAGAATCGGCGGCCGTGGCCAGGGCTACTCCTTCGACGGTGATGAAGTTATATGCCGCTCCGCCCCGGTTGACGTCCCGGGCTTTATCGATGCACCCGTCCACCAAAAGCGACAGGTAGGGGACCGGCTCAAACCGGCTGCGCAGGCTGTCGGCCTCACAGGCCAGCTTCACGATATGTCTGAGGATATAATCAAGCTGGCGGTAAAAAGCGCGGTCAAATTCATCGGCAGTTTTAAATTTTAAAGGGTCCCCGGTTTTGGGGCCGATCTGTTTGTTCGTCTTCATATCCCTGCCGTCATTTAATGCCAGTTCCACGGCCTTGGCCAGGTTTAAATTGACATCTACCGTCCCGGAACGATCATTGCCCTGCATGGTATTTTCCAGGCAGCCGACGGGGGCGTAGTCCCAGGTGTCTTTTTCGGGAATGCCCTGGTATTCCAGGGCCTTCATCGACAGTTCGTCAAAGTTGATGAGAAAAGGAGCGCCCTGGGCTTTTTTGATCATAGATACAGCCTTGCGCAGCAGCTCCGGGGAAGAATTCTTGTGAAGGCGAATGTTTGGTTTGGGCTCAAGCAGGTTCATCTCTTCGATTACTTCAAGCATAAGCATGGTCAGATCATTGCTCAGGTCTTCACCGTTGGGGCCGCAGCCGCTTAAGGTGATCAGCTGGCCGAAACCGGAGTTAATTCCCTGGTTGCGGGCTACCCGCCCCTGGTAATCGTAAACATAGTTGTGTTTGATCCAGAAGCAGTGCAGCAGTTCTTTGGCAAATTCCCTGCTGATCGAGCCTTGTTTGATGTCGTTCTGGTAATAGGGGTAGAGGTACTGGTCGATCCTGCCGTAAGAAAGCCCCGGGCCGGGGTAAGACTCGGCGGCCATGACCAGCATGTGGGCAAACCACAGGGACTGCAGGGCCTCCCAGAAAGTTTCAGCCCTTTCAAAAGGCACGCGGGAAACAATGCCCAGCATTTGCTCCAGTTCCTGTTTTCTTCGCGGGTCACTTTCGCCGGCCAGGGCTTTTTTTACGAGAGCCCGGTATCGCCCGGAGATGATTTCTGCTGACCGGGTGGATTCTTTTAAGGCCTCCAGGTAAGCCCTCTTTTCAGGTTCATCTTCCCGGGCCAGTCGTTCTTCGACTTCTTGGCGGATACCTCTAAAGCCCTTATGCAGGACTTTTTTATAATTGGGAATAATATGGCCCGGGACCGCCCCGGTGTTGCCGATGCCGGCGTTGTGGGTTTCTACCAACCGTTCCACCCACCGGCGGCACTCCCTGGCAAAACGGGCGGATTGATTTTTATCGAGGTTTTTCGACAGGGCGGTGTTGAAGTGAGAACCGACGATCAGTTCTCCTTCTAGCAGCATCGCCGGTATATGTTTTTCCAGGACCAGGTTAAAAAATGTCGCTTTACGTGCGGCTAAAGAGCGATCGTAAAAACCGGGCGGCAGGCTTACGGTTTTGGCCATGGCCTTTAAAGTTTCCCGGCTGTTGTTGAAGAAATGAAACACTTCAGGCACCACGCCCCAGTGATAGGGAGCGTACACTTCGTCCCATTCTGCACCTGTGCTGTAAGCTTCCACTTCATTGCGATAGTAGTCACGGTCGTAAAATGACCAGTACTCGTCGCGCAGTCTTTTAACCCTGGGACTCAGACCGCATGCTTCCCATAACTGCACTGCCACAGTGCCCACCTCCGGTAGTTTCTGGCTAGATTATACTCACAGTACGAACAGTATACAAGCAAATATTGATGATTAAATAATTTTTTAGTAACTACTCAGCCTATTGTCCTTGTTGAGTGAAAAGCTGTGCCATGGGGACGGTTCGAGCGTTCCTGAGCGTAGCGAAGGCCGAAGGGAAAACGATGGAACCGTCCCCTATGG
>PUNU01000221.1 GCA_003551865.1 Syntrophomonadaceae bacterium | reverse complement strand
TGCAGGTCTGGCCGGCATTGAAAAATTTGCCGAAAATAATCCTTTTTGCAGAGAGGGAAGGGTCAACATTGCTGTCAACAACGCAGGGGCTTTTCCCGCCCAGTTCCAGAGTGACCTCGGTCAAATTTTGAGCCGCTTTTTCCATGACAATCTTCCCCACCGCCGGGCTGCCCGTGAAAAAGATTTTATCAAACCTAAGCTCCAGCAAAGCTTCGGCGACATCGACGCCTCCTTCCACCGCGGCGATATAGTTATGTTCGAAAGTCTTATTGATGATTTCAGCTATCAAGGCCGAGGAGTTTTCGGCTATTTCCGAGGGTTTGACCAGGCAGCAGTTCCCGGCGGCAATCGCCCCTACCAGGGGGGCGAGGGTCAGGTGAAAAGGATAGTTCCAGGGCCCTATAATCAAGGCCAGGCCGTATGGCTCGTTGATAACATAATTCCTGGAAGGCAGGGTGGCCAGGATGCTCCTGGCCTTTTTTCGTTTAACCCATTTGGGAAGGTTTTTTAAAGCAAAGTTTATTTCTTTAACTATGTATCCTGTCTCGGAGGCGTAACTTTCGAACAAAGGTTTTTGGAGATCTGCCGACAGGGCCCCCGCTATCCTGCCTGCGTTTTCTATCAAAGCTCTTTTTAAGTTCTTTAGGGCCTGTAACCTGAAATCAGTATCCAGGGTGGCTCCGCTGTAAAAAAATTGTTGCTGGGCCGACTGCAGGCGGCCAAGATCCCGGGGCATATTTTCTTCAGGCATTTTTCGACACTCCCTTTCTGGCTGCAGGTAGAGATGCCACTGTCTGCTGGATGGAGGAAAAGGGGCAGGATTTGGCAGAATTAATCCCGCTTGCTGAGAAATGTAGACTGACTTCAGCAGCCAAAAATCTCTTCTTCCTCCTGCAGGGCTTCCTTAACCTCTTTTTCCGGGTAACCCCGGAAGACAAAAAAAGCGGCCAGGCTGGCCAGGGAAACCAGCAGAAGCGTAAGCTGCACTCCCAGGGGATCGGCTATATCCCTGCCGAAAACGGACAGCAAAAAACCAAAAACTCCCCCGGCTATGGCTATAGTGATCTTAAGCGGAACGGCCCTGGTCCCAAAAAAGATCGCCTCCCGGCGGCCGCCGGTTTTAACCGCTTCCGAACGGGCGATCTCGGCAATGGTAGGGTTGACCAGGATACTAAAAGCCGCCGTGGGAATCCCGGCCAGGGCAAACACGCCCACCCCCAAATAAAAGAAGATCCCGGTCATGTTAAAGCTGAACAAGAACACGGCCAAGGTGCAAAGAGCGAGAATTAATGCAGACAAAGTAAGAATTTTGCCTTTGCCAATTTTTTTGGCGGCGGCATTAATCAGGGGAAAAGACAGAAGGGCGCTGCCGAAAACAAGGGCGGCCAGCACGGTCATAAAGCGCTGTTCACGCTGAAATATGACCACGGTGTAGTAGAGCATCCCCAGGGTAACGATGTTCATGGAAAACTGCATAAACACCTCTCCAAACACGAACCGGCGAAAAGGCCTCACCTTCAAGGTTTGTCCCAGGGATTTCCATAAACCCAGCCCTGGGGAAGTTACGGGCCGGCAGTGCCTGGATTCATTAAAACTCAAACCGGCCAGGTAAAGCAGGAGCAGTGAAGGCAGTGCCGCTCCGGCAACAGCGTACCGGTAGGAGGCACGCAGCCCTGTGCCTGCATCCTGAAGGCGGCCGACTATTTCAGGAAACAGAACAGTAATAAGCACCATCCCCAGCATGCCGGACAGGGCGATAAGGGTGGACAGGTTGATGCGAATGGCATCTGTATGGCCCAGCTCCGAGATCAACGATAAATACGGGTTTACGTAAGCGGTAAAGGCCAGGTAAAAAAGGCCCATCATTAACGCCAGCCAGATGCCGTTAAGCAGGTGTTCCTGCCCCAGATTAGGCGGGCAAAAAATCAGCAGCGTAAAACCGGCCAGCGGCAGTGCACTCCAGAGTAAAAAAGGTTTGCGCCGCCCCTGGCCCAGGCGGAGATTATCGCTCAAAGAGGCCACTACCGGATCGGCGGCAGCATCAACGATCCTGCCCAGGGCCAAAGCCGCTCCAAGAACGGTAACCAGACCCAGGTAAGCCTCCTCCGGGATAAGGTTTGGCAAATTCAACTCCCGCGGCGGCAGAAAATAAAACGGCACATAAAGCAGAATCAGCCTCTCCAGCATGGTAAAAGCGGCGCTGCCGGCAGCATAACTAACCTGGCCTCTTTTCGTTAAGCTTTCAGTTGATATCCCAGCCATTGTGCCCCTCCATCAATTTTCGCATAGCAAGGGGACGGGGTACCTGCTACGTAGCAAGGGGACGGGGTGCCTGCTACATCCCCTTTCTACCCCTCCGGCAATTCTTGCATCAAGGGCACTGATTACCTGCTGCATCTATTTATTGTGCCCTCCGGCAAACATTGTTTCTTTTAACTGCAGGAAGAACCGTAATTAACAGCGAATCACTCAATACTATTTCAATAATCAGGCGGGGACCGGCGTAATGATCCTGCAGGCTATACGCCACCCGACCTGCGATGTTACTTTTTATTATACTTTAATCATAATATCATAAAGCGGTGAGCAGGCAATAATGGCCAAAATTGATTTTAAAGAAATACTCGATCAAAGCTGGCAGCTGCGCCGGGAGAAAAAATTCTCGGAAGCGGAAATGCTGATTCATGAAGCTCTGGGAGGACAGCTCCCCGGCAGTTTTGAACACAATGTATTAAAAGCAAACCTGGCCGATGTTCAGCTGCGTCAAGGAAACACTGCCACAGCCCGGGAGACGGCCCTGGAAGTGCTGGAAAAAATGCCGAAACAGGTTACCGCCCTTACGGTCCTGGGCATGGTTGCCCTGGAAAACAGAGAAACCGCTGAGGCGGTTGAAAATCTGCAAAAAGCATACGATTACGCCCCTAATCCTTTCCGGGCGGGACGGTTGGCCCGGGCTCTGGAACTGGACGGCAAAGTCGAAGATGCCTTGACAGTTTTACACGAAGCCCTGCAGAAATACCCCCGGGACAGCTACCTGTTAAAGCAGTACAATACCCTGCAAGAAAAATTAACCGCCAACTCCGGCAAAGCAGATAAAAACCGTTTTTTTTCTGACGAAGTTGAAGAAAACAATTTTATCCTTTATGCTGAACAGATGAAAGCGAAGCTTAAGAACATGGAGCCGGGTGAGGCTGCTTCACAGCTGCAGAAAATTATCAAGGTGGGCAAACGCAAAGAAAACCCTCACCTGCACCTGCTTTTAGGCAATCTTTTCCGTAAAGCGGGTGATGAAAATGCAGCCCTTGAGGCCTATCAAAAAGCAAGGGAGCTTGACCCCAAAAACCTGTTAGCCTTATCACAGCTACTTTTTACCTACAGGCGCCTGGACAAAAAAGAGGAATCCTGGCCCCTTTTAAAGCTTCTGCTGGACCACCGTCCCGATGATAAAACGGCCAAGGCTTCTCTGCTTAAGGACGCCGTGGAACTGGGCCGAGAAAAAGAGGCTGCGGAATTTTTTGAAGAGCTGCTTCAAAAATACCCCCACCGAAAAGAACTGTACGGGGCACTCCGCAAGTTGAAAAAAGCGGCGGAAAACAAACAGGAGGAAGCATAAGCAATGAAAGTTGGAGACCTGGTCCTCGTTCCACCGGTACGCACCGTCATTCGCCTCGCCGATCTGGGCGACAGCGATCTGCGGCGCCACCTGGTGGAAACATTTATCCTTACCGGTGAGGCCACCTTTGCCATCACCAATATCTTAAAAAAGATCTCCGCACCCCGCGGCGAGGGTTTTTTCGTTATCGGCAACTACGGTTCCGGAAAATCGCACCTCTTAAACATCTTAAGCTTGATCATCAGCGACGCGGAATCGCGCCGGTTTTTTGACGAATCATGCCGGAAAAGTGATTCAACAGGCGGCGAAATGAGCGGCTTGCTGGATGAAGCCGCTTCGGTCAACCCCCTGGTGGTGGAAATCTCCCTGGTGGAACACAGCAACCGTGAATACCTGGAAAAGATCGTCTTAAAACAATTGGAGACAAAACTACGTGGCGCATTTACCGACGAAAAAGCGGCCAAACTGCCCTTAGACCTGCAGAAACTAACCAGACAGGAAGCATTCAAAACCCTGAAAAACGCTTTACCAGAAGGCGGTTGGGGCGGCCTGGTCTTGCTGGTCGACGAGCTCTCCGAGTTCCTGCGGTCCAAGGAAAATGCCCGGACTTACAACGAAGATGTGCGCTTTCTGCAATACCTGGGCGAATTTGCCGAAGCCATCCCGGCCTGGATCGTGGCCACCATGCAGGAAAACATCGAAACAACGGGATCACTCTCGGGTGAACTGCTCCATAAAATCAAAGACCGCTATCCGATCCGTTTTCACCTTTCCGGCGAACACGTCAAAGAAATTGTCTCCGGAAGGCTGGTGCAGAAAAAAGAACCGGCTGAAACCACTCTGCCTCAAATACTGGAAGAGCTGCAGGGTGCTTTCGGAAAACTACCCTTTTCCCGCCAGGATTTTTACGACCTTTACCCGGTCCACCCGGCCACTGTGGATTTGCTCGACGAACTGCGTCCGCTGTTTTCCCAGCACCGGGGAGTGATTGATTTCATTCACTACCGCCTACTTGGTGACGCCGGACGGGGAATTGCCCCCTTCCTTGAACAACCGGCTGCCGAACTGCTTACGCCCGACTATATCTTCGACCATTTCCGGGATCGCCTGCGTGAAACGGTGGAAACCAGCCCATACAGCGAGCAGGTCTACCACTATTATGAACGGGAAGCGGAGCGCATTTTTAAGGACTCGGCCGACGCCAAAGTGGCTTTGCGCCTCTTGAAACTCTTGATCCTGGGGGCTCTGGCCCGGGCCCCCCAAAAATATACGGCAGAAGAATTAACCCGGCTGCTGCTTTTCCGCTACAGCGGTCTTGAAAGCTTGATAAACTACGACTATATCAGCGAGGTAATGGAACAACTGCACGCTCACGGCGCTTACATCAGTGTCGAAGAAGATGACAGCGGAACAAAAATCTACACTATCGACCTTAAAGCCGACGTCACCCTGCTGATGCAGAAAAAACTTGATTACCTGATCAGTTCGTTTGCTCCCGGCGACCCAAAAGTGATCCACAACCTGCTGCCGTGGGTTGACGAAGTCTATCTTCCCTTAAAGCAGCTGCAGCAGGAACCGATAAGAGATCAGGAGATAACCTGGCAAAACACAAAGCGCAGCGGCAAGGTTGTCTTCTATTCGCCGGAAGAGCTTTCTGCAAACTACCTTGAAGAACTGCGCGAAGAGCTAAACAGCCGGGAAACTGATTTCATTTTCTTCCTGCTCCCGCCCTCCTTTACCACCGATGATCAATCGTCTACACCCTGGCGGGCAATTTTTGAAAACTTAAACGCCGACCTGCGCCGATCAACGGCCCTGTGGGTACCGCGCAGGATTACACCTCAGGAAGAGGAACAGCTGCGCCGGGCCTGTGCCTACCGGCACCTGCAGGAAGAGCACTCGACCGACGACAGCCCGGAAGGCCGGCAAATCAACAAACAAATGACCACCATAATATCCGAGGAAAAAGAGAAAATCAAAGAGGTTTTCCGCAACCTCTATTTCCAGGGCCGTTTGCGGGCCGGCGAGCAGATGCCCGCGCCGACCTCTTTTGGCTATGTGTCTCTGCCGGAAATGATCTCGCGGGTGGCCGCTGAAATTTTAAAAGAACGCTATCCCCGCCACTACGAAATCAGGCCGCTAAGCGAACAGCTCCCCGGCAGTTTGATGCAGCGCACCCTGGATATTTTGTTTTCACCCCGGCTGGAAGAAGAAGGGTTGGAGCGGGGCAACAAGATGGTGATCGAAAACTTCCTGGTTCCCCTGGGTCTGGTAAAAAAGAAAGGCCAGGATTATCAGCTGGAGATTAACCCCAAAACATCGCCCCTGACGGCGGAGTTTCTGAACCGCATCCCTACAGAGGGGCGAATTTCTCTGGAAAAGCTTTACTGGCAGCTGCGCAAAGGGCCATTCGGCTTAGGGACCACCTGTTTTCAAGTGCTCGGCACGGCGGCAATTTTAAGCGGCGCTGTTTCCGCCTACCAGGGTGGAAAGCGACTCTCTCCTTCCCAGGTTAACTACTACCGCTTCTGGAACATTGAAGAAATTGGGCCCGGATCTTTAATTCGGCCGGAACTGCAAAAGGTTTTAGCCGATCTGCCCTTCCTGCCGCCGCGGCTGCGCAGCGGACCGCTCACTTTCGCCGCCCAACAACAGGCCTGGGAAGCAGTGATTAATTTTAAAGTGGAGTGGACCAGGAAGACTGCAGAAATAAGCAAGCGGATCGAACAGTTAAAAGATCATCCTCTCTTTGGAGCGGTAAACTGGGAAAATTTAAATAAAACTGCCAACCGTTTTATGGTTTTCCTGGAAGAAATCAAAACATCATACGCCTCCCGTGAAGGCCTGGAACGCTTCCTGGCAGCCTGTCAGTCTTCCCCACTAATCATAGACGACTGGAACCGCCTGGCAGCCCTGGAAAATTTCTTTTCCGGGGACCTGCCGGAAATCCTCCGCCTGGCTCATTACATAAAAGACGAATCCCTGGTTATTCCCGCCGAAGAAAAATATGCTCAACTGCGCAAGAGTTACAATCTGCTGGCCGAACTGCTCGACGAAGAATCGATCCTCTGGGAAGAAAAATACCGGGACAGGTTGAAACGGGAGTTCAAACAATTTCGCGAAAACTATATCACCCATTACCTCTCTGAACACGACGAAGCAGTGGGACCAAGCCGGATGAAACCGTACCGGGCTATTCTGGAAACCAGGGCCTACCACCTCCTGGAGCAGTTGGGCAAGATCAACGCCGTAGTAGTGCAGGACGACCTGGTGGCGGTCAACCGGCGCCTGGCCCAGCCCCTGGAAAG
>PUNU01000268.1 GCA_003551865.1 Syntrophomonadaceae bacterium | reverse complement strand
TGAAAGAATGGTTGAATCCCACGAAAGCAACCCCCAGCAGGTCATCGATCAGGTTAGGGATTCCGGCGGCCTTGGTTTTATTGCCCATCCTTTTGAAAAAGGCTCCCGCTACATTGAAAAGGGAAAAGCTTATCCCTGGAAGTGCTGGCCGGTATTTCACTTCGATGGGATGGAGATCTGGAATTATACCTCTCACTGGCGTGGGCGCCATCCGTCTGCTTTAAAAACCCTTTACTGGTTTTTCTTTAACCGCAAAACGGCCATGGACAAACCTCCCCCCGAGGCCCTCAAATTGTGGGACTGCTACACCACCGCCGGTTACCGGATTACCGCCATCGGCAGCAGCGATGCCCACGCTTCTCTTTATCCCGTAGGCCCGTTCAAAGTACCCGTATTTACCTACCGTTATATTTTTAACACCATCAACACTTACATAGTCCTTGAACAAAAGCTGAGCAGTGAACACGGCAGGGCTAAAAACCAGATCATTTCCGCCCTGCGTGGCGGACGTTGTTTTATTTCTTTTGACAGCCTCCATCCCGGGGGTAATTTTGCCTATTACGCCCTGGCAAGCGGAAGGCATGTGCCTATGGGGGGAGAAGTTAAATTTGAAAAAGGAATTAAAATAGAGGTAAAAGCTCCGGGTGATCGGCCGCTTGTTCGCTTAATCTCCGGCGGTAGAGTGGTCAATGAACAGACAGGTAAAATGCTGACCTTTAAACCTTCCGGACCCGGTGTATACCGGGTGGAAGTATTTCACCGCCCCCGCTTTGGCAAGCCCCGCCCCTGGATATACTCCAATCCAATTTATATTGTCCCGGCTTAGAGCTGAACCCACTGGGAATTTCTATTTCAGTATTTTGCAGCAGCTTCAATAATGATATACTATAACAACCAGAAAAAATTTTAGCTCTCATATTACGGTCAACCATAATGAGAAGGAGGACAACAAATGCTAAAACTGGGGATTAACGGTTTTGGAAGAATTGGCAGAATGACTATGCGTGCTGCGCTGAATCATGATGGCGTTAAGGTGGTAGCGATCAACGACCTCGCGGACAGTGCAGCATTGGCCCACCTGTTTAAGTATGATTCAATTTATGGAATTTTGGATGCGGAAGTTAAGTCGGACGACCAGGGATTCCTGGTTGGAGGAGAAAGGGTCAAAGTTTATTCGGAAAAAGACCCGGCCCAAATACCCTGGAAAGACGCCGGGGTCGATTATGTTATTGAATCTACCGGTATTTTTACCAAACGCGGGGCTGCTTCCGCGCATTTAAAAGCCGGTGCCGAGCGGGTGATAATTTCTGCTCCCGCTGAGGCGGATGCTGTTTTTGTCCTCGGTGTCAATGAGCATATCTATGATCCGGAAAAACATGTTGTAGTGTCCAATGCTTCCTGTACGACCAATGCCCTGGCACCGGTAGCCAAAGTTATGCACGAAAACTTTGGCCTGACCAAGGGGTTAATGAACACCACTCATGCCTATACAAACGACCAGCAGCTGCATGATTTTCCCCACAAAGACATGCGCCGAGCCCGTGCGGCAGCTTTATCCTTAATACCCACCACGACCGGAGCGGCCAGGACGGTAGCGGAAGTAATTCCTGATTTGAAAGGCCGAATTGACGGTTTTGCCATCCGGGTGCCTACACCAACCGTTTCACTCGTAGATTTTGTTTCCGTCCTCGACAGCTCGGTTACCGCTGAAGCTGTTAATGAGGCATTCAAGAAAGAAGCCGCCGGTTCAAAATACCTTGACTACAGCGATGAACCCCTGGTTTCTGTCGATTATGAAGGCAACCCTTATTCAGTGGTCGTTGACGGGCAATCTACGATGGTCGTCGCCGATAACATGGTTCGGGTCATTGGCTGGTATGATAATGAATGGGCATATTCCTGCCGGCTAATTGATCTGGCGGTGTTTATGGCCGAAAAATAAGAAGGGAATAGCTCTATGATAGACTTAAGCAAGCGCAGTGGATTGCCCATAAGCTGGGATAAAAAGAGTATGCGGCTTGTTTGCGGCGAAGGCGTTGTTCCCGAAAACTGCGAACCCGATATCCGCAGGCGTACAGATATGCAGGAAGTGCTTTTTGACAGCCGGGCGGAGGAACTGGATGAGCTCTACTACATGTACCGTGGACTGGCTTTGTCAGGCGATGCCTCTTTGGTCAAACAGTTTGGCCTGCGCTATGATGTTACCGTCCTGCGGCCGGGCACAATCGGCGAGGAATTTGTCAAGACGGCGGGACATTACCATCCACAAAAACCGGGGACTGACCTGACCTGGCCGGAGGTATACGAAGTGCTTAACGGTCGTGCGCACTACCTTATACAGAGTCATTTTCCCGGTAGGCCGGATAAGCTGGAAGCGGTCTACCTGATTGCCGCCAAACCGGGAGATAAAGTGCTGATACCGCCGGGCTATGGACATATAACAATTAACCCGGGTGATGATTTTCTGATTATGAGCAACTGGGTGGCGGATGGATTTGCTTCGATCTATGAACCGATTAGAAAAATGAACGGCGGAGCCTATTTTGAACTGCGGGGAAAAGAAGCACCGGAGTTCGTAGCCAACTCCAGTTACGCCCGGCTTCCATCTTTAAAACGGTGTCCTGTAGTGCCCATGGAGGAGTTTTCCCTGATCAGAGGGCTGCCGTTTTACAGCGTTTTTAAAGAAGACAACCGGGCTTTTAAGTTTTTGACCCACCCGGAGGATTACCGGGATACTTTTGGAGAATACCTGAAGAAATTATGCAAAGAGGAATAAGCCGCTTACTGCTTGCGTTGCCGGGGACCTCTGCAGGAGTTGGAGGTCCTTTTCATTTAAATCGGTGACGCTTAAGTAGTTGAATGTTATAATCTTGTGTAACGTTGTCAAAGGAGGCGGTCTGGTGAAAGTAAGCCGGAGCATAGAAGAGATCAACGATAAAATCAAACGTGGACAGGCGGTTGTCTTCACGGCGGAAGAAGTAATCGACATGGTCAAAGAAAAAGGAGTAAACGGTGCGGCTGCAGCAGTCGATGTAGTGACCACGGGGACATTCGGCCCGATGTGTTCTTCCGGTGCCTTTTTAAATGTAGGTCATCCCCGCCCACGGATCAAGCTTAATGAGGCTTATTTAAACAGTGTTCCGGCCTATGCCGGCCTCGCCGCCGTCGATCTCTACCTGGGCGCTACCGCCCTGCCTTCCACCGATCCCGCCAACCGTAACTATCCCGGAGAATTTACTTACGGTGGAGGTCATGTTATTGAAGACCTGGTCGCAGGCAAAGAAATAAGGTTTGAAGCCCTGGCTTATGGGACGGACTGTTATCCACGTGAGAAGATCGATACCCGCTTTTACTTATCGGAAATAAACGAGGCCGTATTATACAATCCCCGTAATGCTTATCAAAATTACAACGTGGCCGTTAACCGGGGTGCGAAAACGATATATACCTATATGGGCATTCTAAAACCCAACCTGGGCAACGCTAACTACAGCTCGGCCGGCCAGTTAAGCCCCCTGTTCAATGATCCCTTTTTGGAAACGATTGGCGTCGGAACCCGGATATTCCTGGGCGGAGGAATTGGCTATGTCGCCTGGCACGGCACCCAAAACAACCCTTCAGTCGAAAGGGCGGAGAACGGGACCCCCAACTACCCGGCAGCCACTCTGGCTCTGATCGGTGATTTGAAACAGATGCAGCCCCGCTGGCTAAGGGGCTTAAGCTTCCTGGGATATGGAGCTACCCTGCAGGTCGGGCTCGGCATACCAATCCCCGTATTGAACGAAGAGGTTATGCGCCGCTGTGCTGTTTGTGACGAAGACCTATTTGCCCCGATCGTCGATTACCATCGGAGCTACCCCCACCGTGAAAGCGATGTACTCGGCCGGGTCAGCTATGCCGACTTGAAGAGCGGCTCGATAAAAGTTAACGGCAAAAAAGTGCCCACGGCTTCGCTTTCCAGCTACGCGGGGGCCAGGGAGATCGCCGCAACCTTAAAGGACTGGATTAACACAGGGCAGTTCAACCTGACTCAACCGGCCGCACCTCTGCCCTCGGCAGAAGCAAATATTTCGCTGCAGGCCATGCCCCAGAGAGATTCAGATACGCAGGAGGACCAATAATGCTTAAGCAAAGAATAGTGCTTCGCTTCCCGCCGCATGTTGTTGAACAGCCGGTGATCTATCACCTGATTAAAGATTTCGACCTGATGGTCAACATCCTGAGAGCGGACATCAACCCAAAAAAAGAAGGACGGTTGATGATGGAATTGAGCGGGGAAGAAGAAAATTACCAGCAGGCTCTCGAATGGATGCGGTCTCAGGGCCTGCATATCATAGGGCTGGAACAGCAAATAATTTGGCGCGAAGACCGCTGTACACACTGCGGTGCCTGTACAGTTATATGCCCCACCGAGGCGCTGGCTTTTAACCGCCCGGAGATGACAGTTTGCTTCGACCAGGAAAAATGCGTGGTTTGCGAGCTTTGCCTGCGGGCCTGCCCGGCCCGGGCCATGGAAACCCTGGTTGACAACGGCAACATGCAATGAGCGCAAAAAGAACTTACCGCAGAACATATCCCGGTTCCAGGCTCACTTCGTTTCCGGTTGCCGTCAAAGAAACCGATTTATGGATTGCTGTCAGCAGTCCCTCGTTTACCGAAGACTTGCCCCGCAGGATCGAGCGACTGGTTTTAAACCGGCGATCCCTGATCGAATCATACCTGGATGTCTATCCACATCTTAAATTTGCTGTTGAGCCCTGCATCCTGGGCGATGATGCTCCCGAAATTTTGGTTCGCATGACCCGCGCCGGAAACAAAGCGGGCGTGGGTCCAATGGCCGCCGTAGCCGGTGCTTTGGCGGAAGAGGTCGGCTGCTATCTGCTTGATCAATCGGAGGAAGTCATTGTTGAAAACGGGGGCGACATCTTTATAAATACTGCTGAAGCGGTTAGGGTTGGTATTTATGCCGGGCAATCACCGCTGAGCGGCAAGCTGGCCCTAAAAGTTGAACCTGACCGGAAGCCCGTTGCCGTTTGCACCTCTTCAGGAACCCTGGGTCCCTCGCTGAGTTTTGGCAGGGCTGATGCGGCGGTTACCGTTTCTTCATCTACACCGCTGGCTGATGCCGCCGCCACCGCTCTCGGCAACCTGGTTAAAGGCCCCGCCGACCTGGAAAACGCCCTGGCTTATGCGCGCGGGCTCAAAGGAATTGATGGAGCCGTAGTGATCTGTGGAGAAAAAATTGCCGCCTGGGGCAAGATTGAACTGACAGCAGTCTAATGCGTAGCAAGGGGACGGGGTACCTGCTACGCACGCGTAGCAGGTACCCCGTCCCCCTGCTACGCGCCTGCCTTGAAAAAAATCCAGCAAGATAGGGGAATCAGCAATATGCCGTTAATTGAACATGCCGGGTATCAACCTGAAATTGGTGATGATGTGTTTGTTGCACCGGGAGCTTTTGTTATTGGGAAAGTTACAATTGGCTCTAAGACAGGCATTTGGTTTAATGCTGTAGTCAGGGGAGATATGGACAGCATTGTAATCGGCGAAGAAAGCAATATCCAGGACAACGTTACGGTCCATGTCGACGAAGATGTGCCGACCCGTATTGGCAGCAGGGTTACCGTAGGGCATAACGCCGTTCTGCACGGCTGTACAATCGAAGACGGGGTCCTGATCGGCATGGGCTCAATTATTTTGAACGATGTAGTTATAGGCAAAGACAGCCTGGTTGCCGCCGGCAGCCTGGTTACACCCGGCACCGAAATACCGCCGCGTTCGCTGGTCATGGGCTCGCCGGGCAAGGTCGTGCGCACGCTGGAAGATGACCAGATCCCTTCAGTTGACGGAATGTACCGCCGCTATGTTAACCTGGCGCGCCTTTACGGTGAGGAATATAGAAATAACGGTTGAAAAGTGCGGCTGTTTGGTTGTATCCTTGTATAGTATAAAGGAGGTTAGGTCGTGCCCGGTCAAAATGTATTACTGGTCTACCCCGACTTTGTAGAAGCAAAAGGTGCCACCCACCTTAAAGGCAGCTACTCTGAGGGGCTGGCGTCGATAGCCGCGGTTTTGAAACAGGCCGGTCATAATGTTTCTCTTTACCATATGAACATGCCTCGCAGTAAAGAAAAGTTTATGCGCACAATTGCCGAGAGCAGGGCCGATATTGTTGCTTTCACTGCCTGGACTTTCGTTTATCCCCATGTCAAGACTTATATCCCCTGGGCCAAAGAAGCCCTGCCCGGCTCCCTGGTGGTATGCGGCGGTTATCATGCCACTCTTGCCCCTGAAGAAGTTATTCAGGTGGAAGGAATTGATGCTGTCTGTATAGGTGAAGGCGAGCTTCCCATGCTGGATTTATGCAACTGCCTGGAAAACGGCGAAAATTATTACGGCCTGGAAAGCTTCTGGTTCCGGAAGGGAGACCGTGTGATTAAGAATCCTGTGCGTCCCTTTCCGGAAGACCTTGATCAACTGCCCCTTCCCGACTTTGAAATTTTTGATTTTGAAAACTTTTTGTCCTCCCGTATCCAGACCGCCCTTGTAATGCTTTCACGGGGCTGCGTATTTAACTGCACCTACTGCGCCAATCCGCAGCTGCGTGAAGTTTATCCCAACCGGAGCAGCTTTGCCCGGTTTCGCAGCCCCCGCAAGTCGATCGAATATCTAAAAGCAATCCTCGATCGTTATTCCTTTATTCACTATTTTAACTTCATGGACAGCATTTTGCCGCTGAAGCGTGACTGGTTTTTGGAATTCGCCGAGCTATATCATGAAGAGATCGGCCTGCCCTACAACTGCCGGCTTCGCTCTGATTTACTCAACGAAAAAATTGTATCCACCCTGAAGAAAACAGGATGCTACCTGGCCCATATCGGCATTGAATCAGGTGACTATGAGATGCGCACCGCTTACCTGGG
>PUNU01000215.1 GCA_003551865.1 Syntrophomonadaceae bacterium | reverse complement strand
TAAAGGGCATTCTGGGCCAGGAAGCGGGTATAGGCCTCCACGGCGAGGCTGTGGGCGTCTTTTCCCGGGTCATAAAGTCCGGTCAGCACCCTGCCCGTGCGCCAGTCAACATCATTTGCCGTATAATTCTTCAACTCTTCCAGGACTTTTTCATGGCTTAAGCCCGCGGGCTGCATGGCTCCTTTCACAAAAACCCCTCCAGACAGTTTTTTTACAACTCACGCACAGGAAAATCGAGTCAATTATATCATGCAAATGCCCCGGATAGGGCGACTAATAACACTTCTAATTGCCGCACCTGTTAGCCCGGCTCTCCCGGGGGAAAAGCGGTTTTAAGGGGCAGTATCTCCCTGCCCTTCAACATTAAACCGTAACCAATGGAAGTATTGATCATTCCGGCGGCTTCAAGACTTTTTCGCGACAGGGTATTATAGTACCAGCATCCGGCCACCGGTTTAAGGCCCTCCCGGTAGACCCATTTTTTCAAGTTCAGTAAAACGGCCGTCGCCACACCGCGGTGGCGGTGCTCCGGGTTTGTAAACATGCCTATGGAGGCATGCCGGGTGCATAAGCGGCCTACCTCTACAACTCCACAGCCGAGTATATCCTGCTGCTGATCGATGACAAAGATGGTATTGGCTTTAAGCCTTTCCTCCAGCGAATAAAATCCGCCCCCGGGCTCGTCGAAAAAATCACCGGCCACCGCCCTGATCCTTTCGGCCTCCCCGGGCACGGCCGGCCTGAAGTGCCGGTCATATTTTGCCTCATCGGCCGCTTCCACTACTCCGCCGTCGGTAAACCAGCAGGCCAGCTTTTCCAGTTCATAATTCCAGCCGGCCAGCACGACGCTTAAAAGGGAATCCTGGGTGATGGCCATAGCCCGCTTAATCCCTTTATCCTTTACCACGAGCGCAAAAAGTTCCGGAGCATACCGGTGGTATTCTTTTAAAACATGGAAATAATTAATGCTGTCCCCGGCCAGCGAAGCATAACCGACCGGAATGCGGTTATAATAAAGCCGGTAAATGTCCGAGCCGATCAGGAGATCTTCAAGCCAGGAATCCAAGGGGTAAACCAGGGAATACAGGTGGGCCTGGAGCAGCGCATCAATTTCTTCAAGGCTGGAACTGCTTACGGTCATATCCTTCATTTGCTTAACCCGCTTTCGATAATAATTATGAGCATCCAAACAGCACTGTATTATTATACAATTATTATGTATAATTGTAACCAGGATAACATTTAAAGGAGCACTGTTCTGCGGCAACGATCAAAGATGCGTGTACGGGTTTATCTTCCGCCTTATCTCAACCGTGGACAGGTCGACCGGGACGGTTGGGTCGAACTGCCGGAAAACTCCACCCTGAAAGATCTTTTCCGGATCCTGAAAATACCGTTTCCCCCTGCAGCTGTACGCCTCTGCCGGGTTAACTACGAAGCGGCGTCGCTGAATAAAGAGCTGCAAGACGGCGATGTGGTAAGCTTTTTTTCGCTTATTTCAGGCGGGTAACAAAATTCCCACCCTGCATACCGGAATATGCCCGGGCAAAATCGAATCCAGGGTGCTAGACTAAAGAGCAAATTAATTAACTGGCAGCAAAAGAATTGGAGTGGGTTATTGATGAAAGGTTATATGGGAAAAGTTTTACTGGTTGATTTAAGCAGCGACACCATCGAGGAGCAGTCTGTACCCGAAGAAGTTTATGAAGATTTCCTATCCGGGGTCGGCCTGGGAGCATATTTTTTGCACCGCAGCATTCCGCAGGGAGCAGATCCCTTGGGCCCGGACAACATTCTCGGCCTGGTCAGCGGACTTTTAACCGGCACGGGCAGCCTGCTTACCGGGCGCTGGCTGGCCGTGGCAAAATCGCCCCTGACCGGAGGCTGGGGAGATGCCAACTGCGGCGGCCGCTTTTCTCCGGCTATTAAACAGTGCGGTTATGACGGGATCTTTTTCAAGGGTATTTCCCAAAAACCCGTTTACCTGGTGGTCGACGAGGGTGGGGCGCGCCTTGAAGATGCTTCCGAACTGTGGGGCATGGATGCCGTGGAAACCGAAAACCGCCTGGAAGAAAAACACCGCGCTAAGAAGAAGCCGGCCGTTGCCGTGATCGGCCCGGCGGCGGAGAAGCTCTCCCTGATCTCCGGGATCTGCAACGACCGCGGCCGCATCGCCGCCCGCTCCGGCTGCGGGGCGGTGATGGGTTCGAAAAAATTAAAAGCCGTGGTTTTAAACGGAAATCAGCCCATCGAATGTGCCGACCGCGAAAAAATCCGCACATTGAACAAGGATTATGCCGCCAAAGTGAAAAAAGTAAAACTGCCGGGGTTTTTTAAAGGCAGTCTTCTGCCTTTGGTCGGCAAATTAATGGGGAAAATGAAGACGGCCACCGCCCTGGACGGAATGATGTCTTTTGTTCCGGGCACAAAAAAGTGGGGCACCCCGATGAGCAACAGCCTGGGGATTACTTCGGGTGATTTGCCCGTTAAGAATTGGGGCGGCTCGGTGGTCGATTACAACCACTCGCACTACAAGCACCTGAACCCGGACCTGATCAAAAAGCGCGAGTATAAAAAATACAGCTGTTATTCCTGCGTGCTCGCCTGCGGGGGAGTCTGCAAAATCGATGACATCGCCGGCGGGGCTTACGCCGAAACCTTCAAGCCGGAGTACGAAACCTGTGTGGCCTTCGGGGCCCTTTTGATGAATAAGGATCTTGAAACTATTTTTTACATAAACGAACTGCTCAACCGGGCCGGCATGGATACCATTTCAGCCGGCCATACAGTCGCCTATGCCATTGAGTGCTTTGAGAACGGACTGCTCACAAAAGAAGACACCGGTGGGCTGATGCTAAACTGGGGCAACGCCGAAGCTATAGTCGAACTGGTTAAGAAAATGGTGGCCCGTGAGGGTATAGGGGATTTGCTCGCCGATGGAGTGAGGGCGGCTGTGGAACGGATCGGCAATAAAAGCGAACGGTATGCCATGCACGCAGGGGGGCAGGAGCCGGGCCTGCACGACCCGCGCTTCGATCCTCTCCTGGGCGTGCATTTCAGCACCGACCCCACCCCGGGTCGGCACACCACCGGGTCGGGCCAGTACTACATGCTGATGAACCTCTGGGAAGAAGTTTCCTGGGCTCCGCGTATTACCCGCTACCCGAAAAAGGACGAATACATCCCTTCCGACAGGGAGGCTTTAAAAGCTGTGGCCGGCGCCTGCTTCAAACAGGTCCTGGACGGATCGGGAGGCTGTATTTTTGCCGCTTTGTCCGGCCTGCAGCACTGGCCCCTCTTTAAATACTTAAACGCAGCCGCGGGCTGGGAGAAAACCCCTGATGAGTATATGGAGATCGGGCGGCGCATCCAAACCCTGCGCCAACTTTTCAATATACGCGAAGGCATCGAGCCTCTGTCCTTTAAAATGCCCGAGCGCCTGGCCGGAAGGCCGCCGCTTGAAGAAGGCCCGCTGAAGGGCAAATCAGTCCCTATTGAAGAGATGATGAGCCTGTGCTGGAAACATTTCGGATGGGACGAGAAAACCGGCATCCCCCTGCAGGAAACCCTTGATGCCCTCAGTCTGAACCGATAACAACACAGGGGGACGGTTCTTCTGTGTTGTTGAAAAACACAGAAGAACCGTCCCCCTGTGTTGTCCCGACAAAAAAGTGGGTGAGCTAAATGCGCGGATCAAAAATATTTCTTCTGCTGGTAATAGCCGTTATTGTAGTATTAACCGGTTGGGTTTATCTAACGGGAATGAGTGCAGAGAGAACCGTTTTAAACAGATCATATTACCAGGAGCTAATCGACGAAACCGGGCTGGCTTCCACCATCCATACCGAACTGCAGGAAATCTTGCCGAAAATGATCAGCGAAGAAGTAGTTGCAGAACTCGATCATGGACTGGTTGAGAACCTGAGCGAACTGGAAAAAGTGGCAGTGCGGAACTTGGCTGCCCTGATCACCTCCGCCCTTGCCGATACCTTTGATGAAGAATGGATTAAAGATCAACTGCTTATAGTAATCGCTGATTTTATCTTTGTAGCCAAAGGTGAACAAGATGAATTAACCGCGCTCATCGATATCAGTGAAGGCAGGCAAGATCTTAGAGAGAAAATGATTGCCTCTTTTGAAAACCTCCCCCCGCCTGTGAAAGAAAGACTGGGCCTACCCGAAAGGGAGGTTGAACTGTTTGTGGACAAAGTGATGGCCGAGATGGACCTGCCGGACCGAATATATGTCGTGCGCCTGATTGAAGAGGAAGACGAGGACCTTTTGGCAGATATAGAACAGTCGCTTTCTACCATACAGAGTTTCAGGGGGATTTACCTGTACCTGCTCCCTATCATTTTTGCCTTGTCATTGATATGCAGCATCTTGCTTGCCGGTTTCCCTGGGGGGCTCAAATGGTTTGGCGCTGCAGTAGCATTCTTTAGCGCTACCTTCATGCTGGAGATCAGGTTATTCCTGGAACTTTTTGGACAGATGCTGCTACCGTGGGTGGAGGAGGAAATCCCCCTCCTCGGGCCGGAAATGCTTCAACAAATGGCCTCTCACTGGGCAGAAACGGCAATGATCATCCCGGCAATAAGTGGTTTTCTCGGGGCAATTCTTGTGCTTGGCGGGTTCCTCTACGGCAGAATCACCCGGTGATGTGGATGTGACAGTTGGGACCGTCCCCATTGTCACATCAATAAAGGCTGAAGCCGTAGTTGTCCAGGATCCATTTGGGAATTTCACAGCGGGCCGTTTTTAAAGGATCCACTACCTGCGATATGCTGACTCGCCCACCTGCGCTCAGGAGCATGGCTATTTCTGCTGTAGACAGGCCGGTCTTTGAGCCGACCAGCTCCTCCATGGTTTCCACAGAACGGGTTACCGCCTCATCCAGGCTCTCATGGGAATAGATTACAGCCAGCACCCGTTCATCGACAACCAGGGGGGTGGGCAGGTTTATTTCTTTGGCCAGCTCCACTTCTAGCATGACCTCTCCGGCAACTTCCGCCCCGGAGACACAAACCTCACCGTCACCCATCACCGCGTGGAGGTCGCCCAGGGCAAGCAGGCCCCCTTCCACCCACACCGGCAAATATACGACGGCCTTTTCCCTGATCAGCCTGGTATCCATATTGCCGCCGTGCACATCGGGGGTGCCGCAGTTTATTCCTGCTCCCTCGGGGGCCACACCGATCACTCCGATCATGGGGTCCAAAGGGAGGCTGGTGCTGCCGTCGAAAATAACTTCATCGTCTTTGACCGGCATGACTTTAAAGTGCATTCCCTCCAGTTTATGCCCCAGCACACCCAGGTCTTTGCCGGTTAACATTACCGCCTGATCCCGGATTTTAATCTCCACCACGGTAATTTTTAAAGCATCGCCCTTTTGCGCCCCATCCACGTAAATCGGCCCCGTCGCCGGGTTGATCCGCTCCCAGTTGATTTCTTCCAGGCTGTCTTCAGGGCTCTGAATCTGGTCGGAGAAGCAGTCCATGGTTTCAACGCGAACACTGTCTCCCGGACTGATCGTCAATACCGGGGGATTGCCGGCATCAAACTTGTATATGTGCTTGTCTTTCGGCAAATAGTGGTGCATAATCATAAACCTCCCCCATGTAAGTGCTTTGTTACCATCAGGTTATCATAACCTCAACAGCACCTCAAGCTTGTCTAAATAAAAAGGCCGGGGAAAACTGCAAACTTCTTGTTTTTTTCAGCCTATTTGCAATATAATGGGCATAGAGAGGGTCGGGGACCAGATCCGGCCTGCTCGGGAGGTATGAGGAAAGGGATGAAAAATAACCGCAGCGAGGCTCTCTTTGAAAGGGACTGGGAGAAGACCGCTGACGAAATCTGCCGCTTTATCGCCGACCAGGTTTCATCCCAGCGGGCCGGCGGCCTGGTAATCGGGATCAGCGGCGGACTCGATTCCGCCGTCGTCGCCTTCCTGGGTGTGCGGGCTCTAGGAGCGGATAAAATAAAGGCCCTGTTTTTACCGGAAAGAGACACTGCTGCAGAAAGTTACAGCTGTGCCCGCGAGATAACCGCCGCAGCTTCCCTCAAACTTGAAGAAATCGATCTCACCCCCACCCTGGAGACACTCGGCTGCTATGAGGGCGCCGTGGCCGGGATTACCGGGAACAAGGTTTTAAACCGCCTCGCTTTTTGGAGCCTGCACCACCTGTTCAAAATAGACCCCTACCGCATCACCCTGAAGAAAACGGATATCGCCCCGCTGAACCGGGCAATCGCTCTTCTTCGCCTCAAGCACCGCCTGCGCATGGCCGTGTTATACAAACACGCCGAGCAGGAAAACCTGCTTGTGGCCGGCTGCCTGAACTTAACCGAACAGCTGACCGGGCTCTTTGTCCCCTTCGGCGACAGCGCCGCCGATATTGCTCCCATTCTGCCTCTTTACAAAACGGAGGTGCGCGATCTGGCCCGCTACCTGGGGGTGCCGCAAAAAGTTATCGAGCGTGAGCCCAGCCCCGACCTGCTCCCGGGTATAGTCGATGAAACAGCCCTGGGAATCACCTACACAAAGCTCGATCTGCTCCTGCATGCTCTGCAGGAAAAAGAATCCGATGAGACTGCTGCCGGCCGGGCCGGAACTGATGAAGATACTGTCAAGAGGATTAGGAAGCTTACCGCCCTTGCGGGCAGGCTAACCCAGCCGGTCCCTGCTCCCGAGCTGAGCAGGTAAATAGGTTTATTTGTTCGAATATATAATTAACTAACGTGCCCCGAAAATTATTAAGGAGGTATCGATGCGGTGGAGGAAACCAGTGCTGTAAACGAACAGGCTGAAGGGCTGCTGAACATGGCAGCCGCCCTTTTCAACTCGGACCCTGCCCTGCAGGATCAATTGAGAGGGCAGGAAGGCTGGATCAACCTGGCGGTATCTTTGCGAACCGAAGACGACTCGATCCAAAAGG
>PUNU01000204.1 GCA_003551865.1 Syntrophomonadaceae bacterium | reverse complement strand
CTTCGACCGGGATCGATTTAAACCGGGTGGCCCTGGTGATGGCGGTGCTGGAGAAACATGCCGGGGTCTCTTTTTTCAACCTCGATACTTTCGTCAACGTGGTCGGCGGGGTGAAGTTGAACGAACCCGCTTCCGACCTGGCCCTGGCCTTGAGCCTTACTTCCAGCCTGCGGGGCATCCCTTTAAGCGCGGGCACCGCGGCCGCCGGCGAAGTGGGCTTAACCGGCGAGATCCGCCCGATCAGCCGGATCAGGCAGCGCTTAAACGAGGCTTTAAAGCTGGGCTTTAAGCGCTTTATTCTTCCCGCCGCCAACCGGGCCGAGTTAAGGCCGGGGGAGAAAGAGTTCAAGGAGATGCAGCTGATCGGGGTGGACAATATAAAGGAAGCGATCGGGGTGGGGCTGCTTAAAAGCTAGGGGACGGCGGGATTTTGCACATTTTCTGATATTATGGTAGTATGGTATAAAATATTATGGTAGTGTGATACCAAAATATCAGGAGAATGCCATGTATTATCCCAGAATGATCCAACCCTATCTCATTGAATCATTGCAATTTTTTCCGGTTGTTTTGCTTACCGGGGCAAGGCAGGTAGGAAAATCTACCATTGCCCTGGAATTAATGGACAACTACGTTACCCTCGACGACATTAACATTTATTCTTCTTTGCGGACAGATCCACAGGGCTTTATTAAAAGCCTTAAAAAACCGACTGCAATTGATGAGGTCCAAAAAGAACCGACCGTTTTAGGGGCAATCAAGCTGGACGTAGATGCCGGCAGAATAAACGGCCAATACCTGTTAACCGGTTCAGCCAATGTTATGGGGCAACAGGAGGTTACCGACACCCTTGCCGGCAGGATTGCTTTGCTCGAGCTTTTGCCCTTGAGTTGTAAAGAGATCGCCTCGAAAAATGAGCATATCCTTGATCTGTTTTTCGGTGATGTAGAAAACTATTCGTTTGACCCGGTCCAGGAGGAGCAGGTTGTTTCCCAGGTTGTAAAAGGCGGTTATCCGGAAATCCAAAAGATTGCCAGCGTGCGGGGGAGATATCAGTGGTTCAGCTCCTATATCCGCACTTATATTGAAAGAGATGTGCGGGACCTCGGAGAACTGAAGAATCTTGATAAATTCATCCGGATGTACGGGATGCTGGCTTCACGCTCCGGGAACCTTTTAAACAAGCTTGATATAGCCCGTGATGCGGGGATCAATGTTAAAACCCTGGAGAACTATCTGGAACTGCTAAAGCTTGTTTATCAACTGGTCATCTTACAGCCGTACAGTATTAATATTGATAGGCGCTTAACCAAGGCAGGCAAGCTTTTTTTTACCGACAGCGGGGTATTGTCTCACCTGCTGGGTGTAGCTGCCGCTGAAGATTTTTTGGCTTCCCCGTACAGGGGCAGCATATTTGAAACATTTATCTTTGCCGAACTTTTTAAGGCCGCCAGGTACAGCGAAACTCCCACCGGGTTGTTTTTTTTCCAAACAGCGGGCAAAAGGGAAATAGATTTTATTATCGAACGGGGCGGCAGGATTGCAGCAGTGGAGGTTAAATACTCCAGGACGGTGCAAAAAAATGATTTTAACGCAATCATGTTTCTCCAATCGCGCTTAAAATCTTTTCAGGCCGGTTACGTATTGTATATGGGCGATAGGATCTTACCTTTTGGGAAAGGCCTTTATGCTTTACCGGTTAGTGTTTTGTTCTAAGCTTTAAAGCAGGGGTCCCTTTCGGGGTGAGGGGATTTTAAGGGGCCGGCCACCGCAGTCCCACTGTTAAGCTGCCGTGCCTCCAACCATGATAAGTTGCGAGCGCGGGTTTAGCTCCGAAAGCTGCCATGCCTTTTTTGGCGCGGCGGGCCCTGCAAAGAGGTCTATTCCCTGGATTCAAGCAAAAAAATAACCCGGTCAAAAGCCTGCCAAACGGCCTGGCTTTTATCCGGGCTTGTTTGTTTTTCTGCCAAGCTGGTTAGGCTGCTAGGACAGTAAAAAATGACCGAGGGTGCTGATCCGGGCGTGCTCCTTGTCGAATAAGTCTTCCAACTCAAAGTCAAGGATATTGCACAAAGCGGTCAGGTAAAACAGGTGCTTGCCCAGTTCCTCGGCGATTACTTCCCGGCAGTGATCGCACAGCTCTCCTTTGATGTGCGAGTCCATCAGCTTGCCGCACTCTTTCAAAGAGTCGGTATTGGGATACTGCTTTTTATTGGCACTGATGGATATACAGCCGCAGTCGGTAACCGTCTTGATGATGCTGCGGTTGACCCTTGCGGTCGATTCCTGGTACTTGGACAGGCAGTCGAGAATGCTGCGATGACGAATTAGCACTTCTGATACCATATCCTGAAAATCGCCCACTACCTCGTTGTCCTTCATGCGTTCAGTCACCTCTTTTTCTAGTGGGACCCCTGTTGACGTAATTATACTTTTATTTTTCCGCCCCTGTCAACTAGAACAAAAAACGCCGGGGCTGCCCCGGGCAAAGAAAAAATACCGGTTGTAACGGCAATTTGAATATGTTACACTTAGTGTTTAATTGACAGTTAAGGGGGGCTGTGTTACTATATTTTTAGGCACTTCTCTAGGGGGCGAAGTATTGTTCAATGTAGGAGACAGGGTTGTTTACCCCATGCACGGGGCGGGTGTGATCGAAGCAATCGAAGAGAAAGAAATACTGGGAGCCCGTAAAAGATATTATGTAATGAAAATCCCCATGGGGGAGATGAAAGTCTTAATCCCCACGGATAATATTACGCAGGTGGGCCTGCGCGAGGTCATTGACAAGAAAGAGGTTTCGCAGGTATTCGTCGTGCTCAAAGGCGAACAGCCGGAGATGTCGACCAACTGGAACCGCCGCTACCGCACCCACCTGGAAAAAATAAAGAGCGGAGACATCTTCGAGGTTGCCGAGGTGGTGCGCAATCTGATGTTAAGAGACCGCGAAAAAGGGCTTTCCACCGGTGAAAGCAAAATGCTCGAAACCGCTCGCCAGATCTTGATCAGCGAACTGATCCTGGTTCAGGGTACGGAGCGTTCCGAAATCACCGCTGCCCTGGACGGCATCTTTGCCCAGGCTCCCAAGTAATTTACATATTTTAAGAACATACCGCCCAGCAGAATGAATTGGCTTGCTTCCGGGGAATGCTTTAAGCTATAATGTGTGACAAATTCCCGGGGCTTTTTGTTTTTTGCTCGGAAATTGCCCGGCGGGAAAGGAGGTGAAAAAAGTGATCCAGAAGATTTTACGTATTTTGGGCACCCTTGCCGGTATAGTGATCGGCATGTATGTTTTTGTTAATTTTCGCCCGTACGTATCGGCCTATGTGATCGATATCCCGGAAGGTTTGCATTTTATCCCCTCGATTATCATTTATTACGCCGTGGGCGTGCTTTTGTTCGGACTCATATTTTATCTTATTACTCCCCTGATTATCCGGTTGTTCAACAGCGTGGTTTCCTGGGCGGAAAGCAAGCTGAAAGCGGTGCCGACCCAGGATATACTGCTGGTGGTCATTGGACTGATCGTTACTTTGCTGATCGGCATGCTGCTCAGCTACCCGATCTACCGCATCCCCGTGGTCGGGGTCTACCTTTCGCCGATCATTACCCTGTTTTTGGTCTTTATCGGGATCAAGTTTTTACTCAGCCGCAAGGACGAATTTACTTTCCTGACCACGCTTTTCAGCCGCGGTTCGCGCGGCGGGCGGCAAAACGAGACTTTTAAGATTTTAGATACCAGCGCCATTATCGACGGGCGCATTGTTGATATCTGCAAGACCGGTTTCCTGGAAGGCGTGCTGGTCGTGCCGGGCTTCGTTTTGGAAGAACTGCGCCATATCGCCGATTCGCCCGATCTTTTGAAAAGAAACCGCGGGCGCCGCGGCCTGGACGTTTTAAACAAGATCCAGAAAGAGATGGACATCCCGGTGCAGATCTACGAGGGCGACTCTGAAGAGACCACCGAGGTCGACAGCAAGCTGGTGCAGCTGGCCAAGAAGGTAAACGGCAAGATAGTGACCAACGATTTTAACTTAAACAAGGTCTGCGAGCTGCAGGGCATTGCCGTGCTGAACATCAACGAGCTGGCCAACGCGGTCAAGCCGGTGGTGCTGCCCGGCGAGGAGATGAGCGCCCAGATCATCAAGGACGGCAAGGAGCCCGGCCAGGGCGTGGCCTATCTCGACGACGGGACGATGATCGTGGTCGAGGGCGGGCGCCGGCACATCGGCGAGACGGTCGAGGTGCTGGTGACCAGTGTTCTGCAGACCGCGGCCGGGCGGATGATCTTTGCCAAGCCGAAGCAGGATGCCGAAAAATACAGCGAGGTCCAGTAGTTAAATGAACTTTGCCGCGGTGGTTGCCGCTGCGGGCACCGGGCTGCGCATGGGCGGCGGTGTCCGCAAGCAGTACCTTTTTCTTGGTGAAGAACCGGTTTTGGCCCGTTCGCTGAACCTTTTTTTAAACCACCCCCGGGCCGGCCGGGTTATTGCGGTGATCCCGCCCGGCGACAGCGGACAGGTGATGGAACTGCTCAAGCCTTACTGCAAGGTAAGCAGCCTGCGCCTGGTCGAAGGCGGGTCCAGCCGCCAGGAATCGGTGAACCGGGGGCTTGCCGCCGTGCCTGAAGATGCCGGCCTGGTCTGCATTCACGATGCGGCCAGGCCGCTGGCTTCAAGCGATCTGCTTGACGCCCTGCTTCAGGCCGCGGAGCAAACCGGGGCCGCCGTACCGGTGATCCCGCCGAGCGATACGGTAAAAGCGGTAGACGGCAAAGGACAGGTGCTTGCCACCCTGAAGCGGGACAAACTGCGCCTGGTGCAGACGCCGCAGGTGTTTAAGCGCTGCCTGATCCTGGAGGCCTACCGCAGTGCCCTGCAGGAAGGGTTGGAGGCGACCGACGACGCCGCCTTGGTCGAGCACCTGGGCCGGCCGGTGGCCGCGGTGAATGGTGAGCCTGCCAACTTAAAGATCACCACCTCCCGGGACCTGGACCTGGCCGAGCAGTTTTTAAAGGGGGCAAAGCGGCAGTGAACAGGGTGGGCATCGGTTTTGACCTGCACCGCCTGGCCGAAAAGCGGCCTTTGATTTTGGGCGGGGTTGAGATTGAGCACCCCCGGGGGCTGGAGGGCCATTCCGACGCAGATGTTTTGCTGCACGCCCTGATGGATGCTTTGCTCGGGGCGGCCGGCAAGCGCGACATCGGCTTTTATTTTCCACCCGGGGAGGAGCGCTGGCGGGGTGTTTCCAGCCTGGAGCTTTTAGCCGAGGTGAAAAAAGTCCTCGAGCGGGAGCGCTGGGCCCTGGTCAACGCCGACCTGGTGATCATCGCCGAAGCCCCGGCCCTGGCCCCGCATATCGAGGCGATGCAGGAAAATATCGCCGCCTGTTTGTCCGCTAAAAAGAAGCGGGTGACGATCAAGGCCACCACCACCGAGGGGTTGGGTCCATGCGGGCGCGAAGAAGGCATCGCCGCCCAGGCGGTGGTCCTTTTGGAAAAAACCGCGCTTGCGGGCCCGGCCGGTCAGGAAGCGGAGTGATTTTTTCCTGTTTTGGCTTGACTGCCGGCCGATAAAAGATTACCTTTATATGTGTAAGTTTTTAAAACAAGTTTTCGGCCCCGGCAGGGGCCGGTTAAATTAAACATAAAGCTTAATGAGACCAGAAGGGGAATGGCACCATGTTTGGACGAATACGCGATGATATCAAGGCGGTAAAAGAAAGGGACCCGGCGGCAAAAAATACCGTCGAAGTGCTTCTCTGCTACCCCGGCCTGCACGCTTTATTTTTCCACCGCGCCGCCCACTTTTGCTTCCGGCGCGGGCTGGTACTTTTGCCGCGGATGATCTCGCACCTTTCCCGCTTTTTGACCGGGATCGAGATCCATCCGGGAGCGCGGATCGGCGACTCGTTCTTTATCGACCACGGCATGGGCGTGGTGATCGGCGAGACCACCGAGATCGGCTCCAACGTCACCCTCTACCAGGGGGTGACCCTGGGCGGCACGGGCAAGGAAGCGGGCAAGCGCCACCCGACCGTCGGCGACAACGTGGTGATCGGGGCGGGGGCCAAAGTGCTCGGCCCGATCGAGGTCGGTGAGAACTGCCGCATCGGGGCCGGGTCGGTGGTTTTAAAGTCGGCTCCGGCCAACTCCACCGTGGTCGGCATCCCGGCCCGGGTGGTCTACTACAACGGGGAGAAAATGCCCGCGGTCAACCTCAACCACACCGACATGCCCGACCCGGTGGCCGAGGCCCTAAACCAGCTGCAGGACCAGATCGATCACCTGCGCTGCCGGCAGGTCGACATCGAAAACGGAGTGTGCAAAAGTGCCCATAAAGATATATAATACCTTGACCCGCCAAAAAGAAGAACTGATTCCTGCGGCTCCGCCCGAGGTGAGTTTTTATGTCTGCGGCCCGACCGTTTACGATTACATCCATATCGGCAACGGCCGGGTTTTTATCGTCTTCGACGTGGTCAGGCGCTACCTGGAGCACCGCGGCTACAAGGTCAAGCTGATCCAGAACTACACCGACATCGACGACAAGATGATCGACCGGGCCAACGAGCAGGGCACCACGGTGGCCGAGCTGGCCGAGCGCTTCATCGAGGCTTTTGAAGAAGATGTCGGCGCCCTCAGGGTGCGCCCGGCCGACTTCAGGCCGCGGGCGACCGAGCATGTCCCCCAGATTATAGGGCTGATCGAGCGCCTGCTGGAAAACGGCTACGCCTATTTCGCAGGCGGTGACGTTTACTACGATACCGCCAAGTTTGCCGATTACGGGCTGCTTTCCCACCAGGACAAGGATGAACTGCTGGCCGGGGCCCGGGTCGAACCGGGCGAGAAAAAGCGCAGCCCGCTCGACTTTGTGCTCTGGAAGCAGAAAAAAGCGGGCGAGCCCTCCTGGGAAAGCCCCTGGGGGGAAGGCAGGCCGGGCTGGCATATCGAGTGCTCGGCCATGTCCACCCACT
>PUNU01000101.1 GCA_003551865.1 Syntrophomonadaceae bacterium | reverse complement strand
GAGAGAGTTTAACCGGCTGGTCCGGATTTAAATAGTACTTGTTGATTGCAGATCCAACTTTTTCTATGTCAACGCCGCCCTCCGGGCAAAAAATGATTACAGGTCTGCTTTCAGCGTAGTCAATGGTAACGCCCAGGTAGAGTTCTTGCCGTACGGCAAGCTTTTCTTCTACCAAAACGGCTTCCACCTTCCGGCCCAGCAGTTCCCGGCCCAAAAGATGTTCGCTTTCCTGTGCCGCCTGCCGGGGAGTGGCGGCAAACTTAATACCGCCCTTTTTCCCTCTCCCGCCGGAAGGGATCAAAGCTTTTAAAGCCACGGGACTGTTAAGCTCTGCGGCCGCCTGTTCCGCGGCATTGCGGTTATAAACAACCATGCCCGCCGGAACTTTGATGCCGTAGGCCTTAAGAATTGATTTGCTGGTGTTTTCATCGAGAAACAAGCAAGTAATTCCTCCACTGCGCTGTAATATAAATACCGGGTGCCGCTGGCATTACCTGTAAACTTAATTTGCCGGCTTACTGATCTGACTTCATGTTTGCTCGACGCATATAAATGGTTCGATATATCTTCCACAAAATGAACAGGACCGCGATATAAACCAGGATCAAAACCAGAACCTGGGTGATAGCTTCAACCGACCGGTCGGGATAACCCATTGCCGGTATGTTGGCAAGCAGTAAAATTGGCAGCGCAAAAAATAGTGCCATTCCGCCGGCATAAACCAGATCTTCAGCAACGGGAGTTTCAAAATTGGCATCGACGACTCGCAATAAAGCCAGCCCCGAAGTAACCGTGCCGGTGACCAGGCCGAAAGAGGCGAGCATCCGTTCATAATTGTGGTCTATATGCATTTTGTATGAGAGGAAATAAACCAGCCCCAGTGAAATCACCCCGCCGATAGCGGCCAGGGTCAATATCTCCCTCCAGTAATCCCTGATCATGGTAAAAGATATTGCCGCGATTGCCGCGCAAACCATGAAATCAATAAAAAAGCCGCTCATGCGAGTCATCAAACCACGATCGATTATATGGTCCGCTCGAAGTCGGTTAATTACAAAGCGCACGAATAAGGCGAAAATAGCCCCGAATACGAAACCAAACCCACCAACCAAAGCGGCAAAATCTTCACCCGCTGGTCCCAGGTTGGCCAGCATACCGGTAACTGTATTGATGAAATAGTAAGTGATTAAAAAAACCAGGCCGATTAAAGCGCCCTGCAAAGCCAATGTGTCAATGGCTTCGGAAGCCGTGGTAAGTCGGCCCGCTTCTTTTTTGTCTTCATTCCGGTTAACAATGCCGCTGAACACGGATTGGGGAATACTGTCATAGCCTTTGAAAAGGGCTGTCTTGTTCCGGCGAACTCCCCAGTTGATCAAGATTATGCCCACCACATAGGCAAACAGAAACCCGAGGGCTCCAAAAGCCAGCCCAACCTGTCCACCGCCGAAAAATCCCATCACTTCCCAGGACCTCCCCAGGCTGTAGGCCACCCCCGGGTTTTGACCGAAGCCCATCACCAGCTGAATGCCGAACGAAGGAAACAGGTGCGGAAAATAAGTGGATATCAATATTAATGTAAAAAGGAGGCCCACAAATCCTTGCAGGGCAAAGATCAAGCAGTGAATGCTCATAGTGGTCACAGCGCCGTAACCACGCTTGACGGTTGAGCCTCGCAGACCCATGGCGATATATGCCGCTGTTAAAAGGTGGTATACAAAGTTGCCCAGGACATCCGGATCCAGCACGTTAAAAATATAGTGACCGAAGATAAGACCAAGCAGTCCGGCGAGAATATTGTTTGGAATTAAGAGTTTCTGAAGAAATTTCAAACGGCTCCTTAAAAAAGTCGCAATTAATAAAAACAATCCCAGATAAGAAAAGTCAATTAATGCGTCCCATGAGATGCCTTCCATTTAATTTTGAGCACCCCTTTCGGTTGGAATAAAAGACTTGAATTACCGGTTACTTACCACTTTTCTCTCGGTTTCTGCGGCTTCCCCCGTTCAATGCGAGCAAAATAACCCGGGTAATCCGGGGCTTTTTTCAAGCTAACTGCTTCGCGGGAGCAGATGGCCTGGCAGGCTCCCTCAAACATGCAGCCATAACTGCAGACCCGGTCCGGGTTAATCTTGGCTTTGTCGTCCACCAGTTCCAGCACCTTCCCGGGACAGATTTTTATGCACCAGGAACAGCCGTCGCATTTGTCCGGATCAATTTCAATAATCCCGAAGGTGAACTCTCCAAGCCTGGAATCGTCCCAGCTTGCTATTTTTTCTCCTCCCGCCATAACACCATCCCTTTCAGTTTAGTAGATTATTTCTTTCTTGCCGTTTTCGTACCAATCAATGGCATGGGTATCCCTTTCCACCATGCCGTCAGGATTGCCCCGGGGATAACCGACGGCTATACTGCTGGCGAATTCCCACGGATACTCGATGCCGAGGCGTTCGTTCCATTCAGCCGCGTATTGAAAAGCCAGGCGGGCAAAACTAACCCAGCAGGTCCCCAGCCCCAAGCTGTGCGCCGCCAAAATCATGTTTTGACCGGCTATACCGCAGTCCAGGTCGGGATTGCTGATCCCGCGCACATCTTTAAAAATTAAAATGGCCGTCGGGGCATTATGAAACAAAACCGTGATTCCGGTCGCCAACCGGGTAATCGCGCGAAACGGGATCGGGTGCAGTGGTTCAGGGGGTTTATTTTCAGCCAGGAAGGCCGCCAGGTTTTGGCATATGCCGGCCACCGTCTCGGTCAATTCTTTCAGCATTGCAGGATCGCGGATCACAATGAATTTCCACGGTTGGCAGTTGCCGTGGGAAGGAGCAAAGCGACCGGCCTCCAGAATCCTTTTAATCAACTCTTCGGGAACCTGCTTATCCTGGTATAACCGCACACTGCGCCTCTCCAGGATTACCTTTTCAACCGGGTTCCATATCGTTTCTTCGCCCATACAAGCACCTCCGTAAAAGTCATGAAGCGCGATATATATTATTGTTTTTCCAGTATGTTAATGACCATCACCGCTTCTCCTGCTCCGATGAAAGTGCCGCCGCCGTTTTCCACCAGGGCCACACGCGGGTTTTTAACCTGCCTGGGGCCGGCTTCTCCACGAAGCTGGGTTACCACTTCATAAGTCTGGGCAAGACCCGAGGCGCCGATGGGATGGCCCCTGGAAATAAGGCCCCCGCTTGTATTTACCGGGATCTTTCCGCCAAGCGCGGTAGCACCCGATTCCGCCAGCAGACCTCCCTGGCCGCGGGGACAAAATCCCAGGCTTTCGGTAATATAAAGTTCACCGAAAGCGGTGGCATCATGAACTTCCGCCAGGTCAATATCTTCCGGGCCGACCGAAGCCTTATCGTAAGCCAGGGCAGAGGTACGGCTGCACAGGTCAATGTCTTCAACATTTCTTTTACCGGAACTCAGCACAGAGGCCCGGATACGGATTTTCCTGCGGGGAAAACGCTTTTTCATATACTCTTCGCTGCACACAATCGCCGCGGCCGCTCCGTCTCCTGTGGGAGCGCACATTGCCCGGGTTAAAGGATATGACACTTCACGATCTTGCAAAACCTCTTCAACCGTCATCGGGAAGGTATACTGGGCCAAGGGGTTATGCACTGCATTGTTATGATTCTTGGAGGCGATTATGGCCAGCTGTTTTGGTGTGGTGCCGTATTCATTCATGTGCCACTTGGCGGCTGCTGCATAAAAATCCATAAATACAGAGCGCTTGCGAACCCCGGATTGCTCCGTTTCCCCTCCTTCTGTTTCTAATTGCCGGGTATAAAACTCGATCATTTTTTTCATTTCCTCGACATCTGTTCCCCCCAGGTTTTTAAACCGGGTTTGCGGGTCGGGATCGTATCCTTTTTCTACTCCAATGGTCAAAACACAATCGTAAAGTCCTGCTTTAATTGCAGTCCAGGCTGCATGTAAAGCTGTAGATCCGCCGGCACAGGCATTCTCTACATTGGTAATAGGTATTCCTTCAATACCGTTTGCCGAAAGAGCTACCTGCCCCCTGATTGAATGCTGGCCGCTGTGCATTCCCCAGTAAGAGTTTGAAAACCAGGCCGCTTCGATCTCGCTGCGGCTTAAATTGCAGTCGTTGAACAGCGCTTCAAGGCCTTCGGCAGTTAGCTCTTTGATAGTTTTTTGAGGGTATTTGCCAAATTTCGTCATGCCGATTCCCACAATATAGACATTGTCAGCCATAATTAATTCTCCTCACCAGGTTGAATCTGTTGATTGCTTAAACACAGTCCTGCTGTCTCGGGTAAGTCAGGGCCATGATGCCGCCACCGGTCCACTCCAGCATCTCATTCATACCATCTTCGATTAGAGTGGCCCGGGCATCTCTAAAGAACTTCTCGGCCATGTATTCTTTAGCCAGGCCGTTGGCTCCCATGATTTGAATCGCCTCATCTGTTACTTCATAAGCAGCGCGGGTACAGGTTACTTTTGCTACGGCACCATATTCAATCAAAGGAATTGTTAGCAGCTCGGTGTTATAGAAATCCGAGGTGACTGCCATGGCCGCCCTGGAGATGGCGCGGCTGTTCTCGATCTTCGCAAACATCCTGAACAGGCGCTGCTTAATCGAGGCATGCTCGATGAGCGGCTTGCCCCCCTGCACCCTTATTTTGGCATAAGCCAGAGCCTCTTCAAATGCTGCCCGGGCCAGGCCGGTAGCCATTGACCCCATGTTTGCATAAGCAAAAGCACCAAAAACAGCTTGGTTGGGTATCAGCGAATCAGCGTCCACCAGCAAATAGCTTTTCGGAATTCTCACGTCATCAAAGTAAATCTCGCCCTGGTTTAAATCCCTCTGGCCAACTTTTTCCAGCGGTTTCCCAAAAGATACACCTTCAAGATCCAGCGGACAGAAAAAGAAACTTCCGCCTTTTAGCCCTTCGGAAGGTTCTACACCGGCGCTGAGAAAAGCGTGGGAGGCAATAGAACCTCCCGATATCCAGGCTGATTTTTGACCATTGAGCACCCAGTTTTCCCCTTCAAGTTTGGCCTGGACGTTTCGGCGAAATTTGGGGTCCCGGTAAAATTCTTCTCCGACGCGTGTAAGATCGGAACCGTGGTCCGGTTCCGTGTTGGCCAGGCATCCCAGGATACTGCCGTCCTTACACTCACAGAAAGGTTTCACGTATTTTTCTATAAGTTCCTCGTTGCCCATCCTGACGGCCATACAGAAAGGTACTGCTGAGACACAAAGCAACACTGCCAGGCCGATACTGCCCCAGGCCAGCTCTTCATTGACAATATGCAGCTGCAGGGGGGTCAGTCCGGCTCCTCCGACTTCGCCTGGAAGCAGTATCGTGTGATATCCCTGCTTGTAAGCCAAGCTTAAAAACTCCCAGAGAGGGGAATCTTCAGCAATTGCTTCTTCCGAAGACATATTATCGAGTTCTTTTGAAATCGGACGCATAACATCCGCGGCAAATTCATGAGCCGCCTTTTTATAGCTGAGATCTTCTTCAGAGAGGTTGGTATTTAAGTCATAATAGCTCATAAAATAACTCCTTTGCGAAAATTAAAAAGGTCACTTCCCTGTTGCTCCAGTTTTTAACGCTTAACCCGGTAACTCGATTGATTTAAATCCCAGGTTTTATCGGTAGCCCCGCGCTGTTTTAGTTTGGTTTTTTGTGCCCGCTGCGTACCGGTTTTTTCAATAGTGTCTGCAAATTCGATGTAGCGTGGAATCATGAAATAGGCGAGTTTGTCTTCACACCACTTGATTAAATCGAGGGGGGCGATGTCTTTTCCCGGTTGACAAACAACAACGGCCATAACCTCCTCTTCGCCCAGCTCCGAGGCCACGCCGAATACGGCCGATTCAAGGACCCCCGGGTGCTGATTGATTACTTTTTCCACCTCCCAGGACGAAATGTTTTCGCCTTTTCGGCGAATCGCTTCACTCTGACGATCTACAAAGTAAAAATAGCCATCTTCGTCGTAGTAGACGTAATCCCCACTCCAAACCCAGCCGTCCTTGTTTTTTTCTGTTGTCGCTTTTTCATCTTTGTAGTAAATCACCCGGTAATTTTCACCCTTGATCCTGGTCAGCAGCAGACCGGCCTCGTTCGGGCCCACTTCCCTTCCATGCTCATCAACAACTTTTGCTTCGCACCAATCTGCCGGCTTGCCGATTGAACCCACCCGGCCTTCTGCATTGATCAGCGCGCCGGCACCGTCTACGGCACCGTAGCCCTCGATCAGTTTAACGTTAAAACGGTGCTCAAAGGCCCGCCATATATCTTTCGGCGCCGCGGCACTGGCCACATACTTAACCGGGTTGTCACCGTCATTTTCTTTTTCAGGTTGTTTGTAGAGGATTGGCAGCATTGCGCCTAAAAGAGAGGTCCAGGTTGCACCGCAGCGGCGCGTTTCATCCCAAAAGGTGGTGGCGCTAAAATACTTTCCGAGGGCAACAGAAGCCCCGACATCAAAAGCCATTTGCACTGTAAGGGCCAGGGCGTTGGCATGGAACAGCGGCAAACAAGTATACACAATATCATGGCTTTGATATCTCGAAGGTCGTTTATTAAACATGGGGGTAATCTGGGTAAAAACAACTCCCTTGGGCGGGCCCGTAGTTCCGGAAGTGTACAAAATCGCCGCCATATCTTCGGGTTTAATCTCTATCCCGGGCCTGCTGTTATCAGTGCTGAATGCCCTGCTTAACAGCTGGAGCTCCGGTGTAAAATTGTAATCTTCCGGCCGGTTTGCTGAGTCTATAATAATTCGCCTGACTTTATTTAGTTTCCCAAGAATCTCTTTTACATTGGGCCAAAATTGCTCGCCGATTATTAAAGTAGTTGTATCGGAGTGATCGATAATATAGGCAAGTCCGGCTCCCTTAAGGGCTGTATTGACTGGAACCAGAACTGAACCCGTTTTTGCCAGGGCAAACCTGATTAATATATACTCGGGCTGGTTGCCCAGCAGCAGCCCCACTTTTTCTCCTTTTGTTACGCCCAGATCCAGGAAGCCGTTGGCTAGAAGG
>PUNU01000255.1 GCA_003551865.1 Syntrophomonadaceae bacterium | reverse complement strand
GGACCGGCCTTTTATCTTAAAGCGGGGCAGCACGGTGATCGATTTTGCCGAAGAGGTCCACAAGGATTTCCCCGATCAATTAAAAAGCGCCCTGGTCTGGGGTTCTTCCAAGTTTGACGGGCAGGCGGTAGCACGTGATCATGTTTTACAAGAAGGTGACATAGTGGAACTGCAGCTTTAACTGCTTCTATACAGTTAATTAAGGCAGCATAGCTTTTAACCACCCTGTAAAAAGTTACCGGAAGATGATTCCGGGCAATATCAAAGAAATAAAAGAAATTAAGGGAGATGACTGAAGATGCTATTTTGGATTATCATTGCTGTTGTTGTCCTGGTTGTGATATTTTTGATTGCCACCTACAACCGCCTGGTTTCCCTGCGTCAGCGACTTAAAAACGCCTGGGCTCAGATCGAAGTACAGTTAAAGAGGCGCTATGATTTGATACCAAACCTTGTTAACACGGTTAAAGGCTATGCTTCTCATGAAAAAGAAACCCTGGAAAATGTAACCAGGGCCCGCAGTATGGCTATGCAGGCCAAAGATATGGGAGAGCAGGCGGGAGCGGAAGATATGCTCACCGGTGCCTTGAAAAGTTTGTTTGCCGTTGCTGAAAGTTACCCCGAGCTAAAAGCTGATGCCAACTTCCGCCAGCTGCAGGAGGAGCTGGCCAACACCGAGGGCAAAATTGCTTCCTCCCGGCAGGCCTACAACCAGGCGGTTATGAACTTTAACACGAGCATTCAGCGTTTTCCGGCGGTCCTTGTTGCCGGTATGTTCGGCTTCCAGCAGGAAGATTATTTCAACCTGGAGGAAGAATCCGCCGCCCGTGAAGCGGTAAAAGTTGAGTTTTAAATTTTTCTTGATGTGTATAACAGCTTGTCAAATAAGCCCGAAGGCTTATCTTTCGGGTTGTGTTTAATGCGATCCTTTGCCGGATCATCAGGGGTGGAGTGCATGCGACGACAATGGAAAAGCAGTGAATTAGAAAAAAGAATTCAAGAAAAAACGCCTTCTTTTAACCGTTCCATGCTCAGTGCCGGTCGCCGGGAAAAGTGCAGGCGGCGCCCGCGAGATAAAGAGGAACAAAATGTCTTGGATCTGCTCTGCATAAAAAAGTGGGAAAGTGCCCTTGCCAGGGGAAAGGTAAAAAAACTCGGCAGGAGAAAATGGTACTATGAGTTCGATTGAACAGGCCAGGCAAGATTTGCAACAATTGCCCGGAAAAAGCCGGTTTGAAATCATGACCGAAACAGCCGCCATTATTACAGGCTTGATGGAAGACCGTGGAATTACACCTGTTGTAGTTGGAGGCCTTGCAGTGGAGATCTACACCAGGGGGCATTATACAACACTGGACATTGACCTGGTTACAAAGGGAAGAGATATTGCAGACGATATACTTAACCGGCTGGGTTTTTCTCGCGAAGGTCGCCACTGGTATCATCCTGTATTAGATATTGCTGTTGAGATCCCGGGCAGCGTTCTTCAAGGAGCCGATGAGAATAAAATTATTATTCTGGAGCTGCCAAGCGGGAGATATCTTTATGTAATCGGAATTGAGGACATCATTTTAGATCGGCTTCGCGCTTGTGTACACTGGAATTCTTCATCCGATTGTGAGTGGGGATTACGCATGCTAAAAGTGCATTTCAACTTCTTGGATTTAAACTATATGAGAGACATGGCTGAAAAAGATCATTCCAGCACGGCCCATAAGCTGGATGAGTGGTTGAAGGAAACAGGCTAAATTTTTCTTTTACCCCTTTTATCTTCATATGACCCCGTAATAAAGAAATTTTACGAGCAGCGGGGCCCGCACCTGCGCGCGTTGATTTTTAATCTTCCTTTTGGTATACTTGACAATATCTTAATCGAAAAATATCGATAATGCTAAGCAATTATTCTGAAAGGGAACTCTCATGAAACACCTGCTCCCATATTTTAAAGCCCTTTGTGAGGAACATCGTCTGGAGATTATTGGACTGCTGCTGGAAAGAGAGCATTGTGTGTGTGAGTTGATTGAAAAATTAGACTTGAGCCAATCCACTGTTTCTTATCATGTTAAATCACTCAGTGAAATGGAATTAATCAAGTGCCGCTACATAAGGAATTCTACCTTTTGTTCTTTAAATAAAGAGGGTTTTAAAAAATATGCTTCTTATATAAATGAAAAACTATTTAAACCTGTCACCGATTCAAGCTTTAAGGAAAGTCCCAAGGTTAAATATATGGACGATAGATCCTCGGCCCTGAAATAAGAGCCTGGCATTTTGCAGGTTGCGAAATTATTAAGGAATACCAAGTATCATTTTATATGTATTGACGTATAATAATTAATTTACAACCATGGGAGGTAAATCGGGGCATGACAGAATTCGTTTCTCAAAGAGCGCAGAACTATTTTATTATTTCAAGGTGGTTTGCGAGTAAAACTACCCGGGATGATCTTGATCATTATCTTAAGCTCATCTATGAGATTTCTCCAAAAAAAGGTGAATTATTATTCCAGTTTCAGGAACTGATTAAAGATTGGCTGGATGACTGTAATGTTGATCTTGAGCTGCCCCGGGAATATACCAGGCTGTTTATTCTGCCGGATGGCGTAAAACCTTACGAGTCGGTATACCGCGGCGAAGAGAACCGGTTGATGCAGGATCCGTGGGTGGAAGTAAAAAAATTCTATAAAAAGAGAGGTTGGCAGGTGGAAAACTCTATTTACCCGGAAGACCATGCAGCAGTAGAACTCTCCTTCATGGGGCACCTGGTTGCCGCTGGTGAAGAAGAGGATGCCATAACTTTTTTCAGGCAACACATTATTAACTGGGTCCCCGATTTAATGAGGGACATCATCAATAATCAACACGCGAACTACTATAAGAAAGTGGCTGAATACGGGCTCTCTTATCTTCAATCAGAAGATAAAGAATACCAGGCGAGCAGCCTGAATAAACACCACTAAATAAATTTAACAGGAGGGTAGGTAAAATGATTAAAAAAGAGAACAGCAATCTTCAAATGAACCGAAGGAATTTCTTAAAAGCAGCCGTTGGAACCGGCGTTCTCGCCGGCACCGGCTTCGCCATTCCCAGTTTTGTCAGGGCAGAAGAAAAGGAATCCCTGGTTGAGGACGCAGAGAAAGTGGTCCATACCTTTTGCTCGGTATGCAGCGCCAATTGTGCCATGATCGGTTATGTGAAAGACGACAGGCTGGTCCACCTTGCCGGCAACCCGTACGATTTGGCCGGGGGCGATCCCTTTAACCCCGAAGAAGCAGGAGGTCGTCTCTGCGTAAAAGGGTACGGTGTTATTCAAACCCTGTACGATCCCGATCGTTTAAAAAAACCCCTGAAAAGGACAAATCCCAACAAGGGTAGGAACGAAGATCCCGGTTTTGTGGAAATCGAATGGGATGAGGCCATTAAGCTGGCAGCAGAAGGCTTGAACAAGGTTATTGAACAGTACGGGCCGGAAAGCTTTATGGTGTTGAACCGGAGTCATCCTTACTCTGTCCGCCTGGGCCGGGCTATCGGTACTCCTAACTTTGTTTGTCACCAAAGTACCTGTTTTACAACCCAGGAGGCGGTTTGGAATGCCATGGTAACCGGTGGGCCCAAGCCCTGGACTTACGATCTGGAAAACTGCAACTATATCCTTTCCTTTGGCTGGGACGGACTGGGCAAGGGTAAAAACATGCAGGTAAGAAATACTACCAGGGCTTTGCAAAACGGGGCCAAGCTGGTGGTCCTTGATCCGTATCGCTCCATTACTGCCTCCAAGGCCCATGAATGGTTCCCGATCAAGCCGGGTACTGACCTTGCTTTTTGCCTGGCCATGATCCATGTCATCGTCAAGGAAGGCCTTTACGATGCAGAATTTGTAAACAATTACACTTACGGTTTCGAAGAAGTGGAACAGTTTGCCGAGGAATATACCCCCGGCTGGGCTTCAGAAATAACCGGTATTCCGGCTGAGGATATCGAGCGGATCGCCCGGGAATTTGCCCAGACAAAACCTGCCCATATCCCCAGCCATAAACGGGATGCAGCGGGTCCCAATTATGCCAACAGCACCCGTTTGGCGCAAGCTCAATTGATATTGAATGCCCTGGTGGGCACCATAGATCGGCGCGGGGGAACAATTCTGTCAAGAAACCCCAGTATGCCCGGTTTTGACGCGGTATTTCCTCCACCGGAATATCCTGAACCAAGGAAAGAACGCATTGATGCTTTTGAGCGGAATAATCCTTTCCTGACCCTGCATGCCCGGGGTAATTTTGCTACTTTACCTTATGGCATCTTAAATGAAGATCCCTATCCATTGAAAGCTGCTTTGGTCAGGAGGTATAACACCCTTTCTTTCGTCGATGCCAAAAAAATGAATGAAGCCTTTGCTTCATTAGATTTTATGGTATGCTGTGAAATTTACCCGTCAGAGATGGCCTACATGTCTGACATCGTTTTCCCCGAACCCCACTGGCTGGAGATTTCCGGTTTCGGTGCCCGGGGTTACCACAGCCTTTACCCGCAGGTTGCAGCTCGGTTTCCTGTGGTCAAACTGCCTTATGAAACCAGGGGCTTTGGCGGTATTATCATGGCTTTAGCTGAAGCAATGGGTTACGGAGAATATTTCGAAGGTGTGGACGGAAGCGTCCTTGATGAAAAACAGCTGGAAGCGCTCGGTACTTCCTGGGAAGAGCTGGAAGCAAATAACGGCATCTGGGAAGGTGAAAGGGAATTTGTTCCCACCGAGGAATTTAATACTCCCAGCGGCAAGATCGAGCTCTACGCTACCCGCTTTGAAGAGGAGGGCTTTGATCCTCTTCCTTACTGGAAGCCTCGCCGGGAAGACCCCAGTGAAGAATATCCGTACAATTACATCATTAGCCGTCCGGCCATGCACAAGATGACTCAGACCCAGAACAACTGGCTGAAAATGGAACTTTACCAGGAAAATCATGCTACCATGAACGTGGAGCTGGGCAGAGAATTAGGTATTGCAGACGGTGATGAAGTTTACGTGGAATCAAGAGCCGGAAGGATTAAACTTAAGGCCAAGTTAATTGAAGGTATCCGTAAAGATACCATTAAGGTGGATCACGGCTTTGGGCACTGGAGCAGAAGCCAGACTGTAGCATACCGGCAGGGAGCCAACGACGGCGACCTGATTCCCCATATGAGCTTTGAAGAACAGCTTGGCCTTAACGATCCGGGCTTCAGTGCTTGTATGTGCGATTTCGGCGTTAAAGTATACAAAGCATAAATGATATTGACCAGGAAAGGAGGAAATAGTAATGCCGACAGTAAATAACCCAGCGATGCTGGTGGACCAATCTTTATGTGTGGGATGCGAAGCATGCACAGCAGTGTGCAAGCAAATTTACAATATATCAAAAGGTGTGTTTCGCACTAAAATACACACCCATGAAACAGGTGCGTTTCCGGAAGCAGCGGTGCTTTATAACAAAAGGGCCTGCATGCACTGCCGGGAAGCGGCCTGTGTAATGGCCTGCCCGACCCGGGCCTGTCATAAAAATGATAAAGGCCTTACCGTTTTTGATCATCGTCTCTGTATTGAATGCAACTACTGCGCTGCCAACTGCCCTTATGGCGCAATCAGTTTTGACCGCGGCCGAAATCGTATGGAAAAATGCAGCCTCTGCACAACCCGCCTGGCAGAAGGAATGGAGCCTTTCTGTTCCGAAGTATGCACATCGCGTATTATTAAGTACGGAGAGCGGGATGATATGCTTGATCTGGCCCGGAACAGGGTCCGGGAATTAAAGGAGTTGGGCCACCAGCAAGCACAGGTTTACGGTGAAACCGAAGTAGGGGGGTTGAGGGTAATTTATGTGCTCCAGGACACCCCCGATAAATACGGGCTGCCTGTAGATCCCCAGATCTCCCTGGGCCTGCAAATTTGGCGTTCTGTTCCCCTGGGACCGGCAGTTTTAATTGCCGGAGGTTTAATCCTTGGGGCCAATTATCTCTACAGCAGAAGGATCCAGGGCAAACTGGAAGAGGCCAAAAAAGCATCAGGCAACGAATAGCGGTTGGTTAAGCACTTGCTAATTTAACGGGAGGTGAACCTAATTGGAAGTTAAAACTTTTAAGGGTGGGGCCCATATTCCCCACTATAAGAATTATACCGAAGACAAACCGATAACCAGGCTTTCTTCCTCGAAGGAAGTGATCATTCCCCTGCTCCAGTGTATGGGAGCGCCTTGTGAACCGCTGGTCAAGGTGGGGGATAAAGTTAAAATAGGACAGAAGATTGGCGACAGCGAAGAATTTTTCAGCGCGCCAATTCATGCCAGTGTTACAGGAACGGTAACTGCAATCGAAAACCGGACAGTGCCAACCGGAGCCCAGGACGATTGCATTGTCATAGAAGCCGATGAAGGACCCCAGGAGTTTGAGATGAAAGAAGTCCGGGATCCAGACACTGTTTCTGTCGAAGAATACCGTGAATGCGTCCGCGAAAGCGGCCTGGTCGGCATGGGCGGGGCTGCGTTACCCACACATATTCAAACCAGCCCCAGGCAGCCGGTTGATACCCTGCTGTTAAACGGCGCTGAGTGTGAACCGTTTCTGACTTGCGACCATCGCCTGATGGTAGAAAAGGCAGAACAATTAATTAAGGGCGCTGAATTAAAGATGAAAAGTATTGGCGCCAGTAAAACTCTTATCGGAATTGAAGTAAATAAGCCGGATGCTATTGAAGCAATCAATAAAATTATTGAAGGGCGAGATGATATTGAAGTGGTGCCCCTGGCGGTTAAATATCCTCAAGGGTTTAAGTCGCACATGATCAAAGCGGCTACCGGCAGAGATGTGCCAAGAGGGGCCCGGTCGGCGGAACTGGGTTGTATTGTCCGCAACGTGGGAACCACGGTCGCATCTTATGAGGCGACAGTTTATAACAAGCCCCTGATCGAAAGGATAGTTACTGTCAGCGGACCTAAAGTGCCAAAACCTGGAAACTATGTGATTAAGATTGGCACCCCCATTGCCCACGTGCTCAAAGAATGCGGGATTGAAGATATCGAAGCACTGGAAGGCCATAAAGTTGTTAACGGCGGACCGATGACCGGCCTGGCCCAGCTTGATTTAAATGC
>PUNU01000210.1 GCA_003551865.1 Syntrophomonadaceae bacterium | reverse complement strand
GTGCGGGCGAGAGGATTTGAACCTCCAAGGGATGACTCCCACTGGATCCTAAGTCCAGCGCGTCTGCCAGTTCCGCCACGCCCGCACGTTTTCTTTGTCAGCCATTATTATAATTGGTTTTCTCGTTTTATTCAACTGGTTTGCCGGATTTGTTTTTAATATGAAGGGGCGGGAATTTTTCATCCCGCCCCCGTATGCTGTTGTAATATGGCGTTTACTTGCCGTGGGTTTTAAGGGCCCGGGAAATAACCAGGCGCTGGATCTCTGCTGTTCCTTCCCATATCTGGTATATCTTTGCATCCCTGGCCCATCTTTCAACCGGGTATTCACGCATGTAGCCGTAGCCGCCGAGAACTTGAATGGCGTCTATTGTAGTTTCCATTGCTACATCCCCTGCGTACAGCTTGGCCATGCTGCCTTCGGCACGCTGGAAGTGCAGATTGTTGGCGGCCATCCAGCCGGCACGCCAGACTAGGAGGCGGGCGGCGTCAATCTTGGTGGCCATGTCGGCCAGCTTGAAGCCAATGCCTTCGTGTAGGATGATTGGCTTTTTAAATTGCACCCGTTCGGTGCTGTACTGCAAGGCATATTCAAAGGCGGCGCGGGCAATACCTACGGCGATGGCGCCCACCCCGGGACGGGAGTGCTCGAGCATGGTTAAAGCGCCGAAAGCTCCGCCTGTTGATCCCGGCTCGCCGGGTTCGCCGCCCAGCCGGTTGGCCTTCGGCACACGGCAGTCGGTAAGAACTACTTCTGCCGTGTGAGAAGCCTTTACCCCCATTTTCTTTTCTTTTTTGCCCATAGAGAGGCCCGGGGTATCTTTTTCAACGATGAAGCAGGCCAGTCCGGCCCAGCCGAGGTCTTTATCGGTAGTGGCAAAGACCACGTGCAGGTCTGCGATGCCTCCATTGGTGATAAAGCACTTGTTCCCGTTTAAAACGTACTCGTCGCCGTCGAGGACGGCTGTGGTCGATATGTTTGATACATCGGAGCCGGCCTCTGGTTCGGTTAAACACATTGCTCCGAGGCGCACTTCATCGGGATCGCAGAAACGACCGATATATTTCTTTTTTTGCTCTTCGGTGCCCATAACCATGATTGCTGTTGCCGCCAAACCCGTGCTTAAGATGGCGGTGCCGATACCGGCACAGCCCCAGCCCAGTTCTTCAGCGACAATGAAGTGGGTAATTGGATCGTCAACACCGCCTCCGCCGTACTCTTCCGGGAAGCCGAAATGGGTGAGTCCCAGTTTCGCCGCTTTTTTGACGATATCCCAGGGGTATTCTTCCGAAATATCATGCTCTTCGGCCCGGGGGCGGATTTCTTTTTCGGCAAATTCGTGGACCATCTTCTGCATTGCCAGCTGTTCATCATTCAGGGAAAATTCGACCATATTTATTTCTCCTCCATATTTATCGCAGGTTTTCTATTTACGCCTGTTTTTTCTTTCGAGATAAAAGTTCCTCAACAACTTCTTTACTGCTCAGGAGGGGCTTAAAGCCCAGGCCGGACCTGGTCTTTTGATCAGAGGCCGTCCAGCGGTACCTGATATAATCGAGCATGGCCGCCGGGGCCTCCACCCCGGGGAAATGCAGGAAGTAGAGCAAATTGACCAGCGGGTAGGCAAGCCACGGAGGCAGGGCGAGTATCTTGATCCCGGCCAACTCGGCTATCTCTGCAGTGGAAATCACCCCCTCGCCGACTATGTGATAATAACCGGAGGCTTCCCGCTTAAAAATGAGCATGAACGCCCGGGCCACGTCATTTTCATGCACAAACTGCATCACCGGGCGTTCGGCTCCGACCTGGAGCAGGAAGGGCCAGTTTAAAATAAACCGGGAAAGGTAGTTGTTTACCCCGGGGCCGTAAACTATGCAGGGTCTTACCACCGCCACCTTGATCCGTTCGTTTCCGGCGGAGAAATCAAGTAAAATTTTTTCCACCGCGTATTTGTCTGCGGCATAGGCATAACCGGCGTGCTCGCGCGGTTCTGCGTTCTCGTCTAGCCAGGGCGGATTGTCGGGGAAAGCGCCGAAGGCGGAAGTGGAAGAAGCGACAATCAGATGGCGGGCACCGCATTTTGTCGCCGCTTCCAGGATGTTGGCGGTTCCTTCCGTGTTGATGGAATGCATCTCCTCCCGGTTCCTGATCGGGTCCAGGACAAACGCGAGGTGGATGATGGTGTCGACTTTACTGCTGTTGAACAGGTGCGACATTTGCGGGTCCCTGATGTCGAGCCTGTAAAACTCTGTTTTTGACGACAGCAGTCCCAAAGGAGGCTCTTTTAGATCGATGCAGATAATTTTGTTGACCGTTTTTTCGCGATCCAGCAGGGGCAAAAGCTTCCGGCCCAGGTAGCCTGCGGCGCCGGTTAAGGCAGCTGTTCTCAAAATCAAGCCTCCTTTACATGTTATGGTTAGTAAAATTATTACAAGTGCTTGTACATCATCCCCGGCCCGACCATGTATTTAAAGATAATGCGGCGTCCCGGAGCGCCCCTTAAAAGGCGTGTCTTAAGCCGCCTGTCCCGCGGTCAGTAGTAAGGAGGCCGGTGGTGTTTAAAGGTTTGGCCGAGAGGACGGCGATCATGGCTTTTCGAAAATGTGGACCGCCGCCACGGCTTCTTCGACCCCGAGGAAGCCCCCGCCGTTTTCGGCCAGTCCCAGCCGGGCTTTTTCCACCTGGCGCTCGCCCGCTTCGCCGCGCAGCTGGGCAGTGATTTCGAAAACCTGGGCCAGGCCTGAAGCGCCGATGGGGTGGCCGCGGCATTCCAGTCCTCCGGAAGGGTTGACCGGCAGACGCCCGCCAAGTTTGGTTGCTCCCGACTCGGCCAGCAGGCCGCCTTCTCCTTCCGGGCAGAAGCCCAGCACCTCGGTCTGTAACAGTTCACCGAAGGAAGTGGCATCGTGTACTTCGGCCACGTCGATATCCTCGGGGCCTGCGCCGGCTGCCTGGTAAGCTTTGGCGGCGATGATTTTCCCGATATGCTCGCCATCCATAGCCCTTTCCCGCCCGGTACCCAGGGCTGAAGCGAGGATCTTTATAGGACGGGCATTTTGCAGGCGGGAGAGGAACTTATCCGAACATAAAATGGCAGCGGCCGCCCCGTCGCCCACCGGGGAGCACATCGAGCGGGTAAAGGGGTAGGCTACCGGCCTGTCCGCCAGGACTTCTTCAACGCTCATCTCTTTTCTGATCTGGGCGTAGGGATTCAGGAAGCCGTGGCGGTGGTTCTTGGAAGCGATCAGGGCCAGCTGGTTTTGGGTGGTGCCGTAGCGGGCCATGTGCCAGCGGGTGCCGAAAGCATAGATGTCCATAAAAATACTGCGGCCTTCTCCGGGCTGCGATTCCGGCGGAACGGCCAGGGGCAGGCTGTTGATCATCTCCATAATCTGCTCCAGCTTGTTGGGGAACTCTTCGACATCGAGGCAGGTGGCATAAGAGCGGAAGGAGAGCATTTTATCTTCGTGGCTGATTTTTTCCGCTCCCAGGACCAAGACCGCATCGTAGAGGCCGGCCTTGATTGCCGTCCATCCCAGGTGCAGGGCCGTTGCCGCGCCTGCACAGGCATTTTCGGTGTTGATGATCGGTATTTCACCGAAGCCGAGGGGGGTAAGCATGACCTGGCCCCGGATGGAGTGCTGTTCGCTGAACATGCCCCAGAATGAATTGGCGGCGTATGCGGCTTCAATATCCTTTTTCTGAAGCCCTGCGTCATCCAGGGCGGAATGGACCGCTTCAGCGGCAAGCTCTTTTACCGAGCCGTCGAGGTATTTGCCAAATCGGGTCATCCCCGCACCGACTATATAGACATTATCTCCCATGATAATCCTCCTCGGCCGCGATGGCGATTAAAGTTTTTCTGAGGCGAAGACAGCCAGGCTGTCGTTGGAACCGTCCTCGATCAGACCGGCCCGGGCATCGCGGAATATTTTTTCGATGTGGTATTCTTTGGCCAGCCCGTTGCCGCCAAATATCTGCACTGCATCGTTGGCCACCTGGAAAGCTGTGTCCGTGCAGAATATTTTTGCCGCCACCGAGTATTCGGTAGCGGGCGGGCTGTTGTTCATGTTGTAGTTCATTGCCGCCCTCGAAAAAGCCCGGCAGGCTTCCACCGATTTGAACATGTGAAACAGCTTATAGCGCACCATCTGGTGTTCAAAAAGGGGCTTGCCGCCCTGCACCCTTTCTCTGGCGTAGGAAAGGGCTTCTTCGTAAGCAGCCCTGGCCACACCGGTAAAGACAGCAGACATGTAGGCGTTGGCCGTGGCCAGGGTTACGTCGAGAATTGCTTCGTAGCTGTCTTCTTCGATCAGCATGTATTGTTCAGGAACCCGCACGTTGTCGAAATACAGTTCGCCCTGGTTGAGGGCCCGTTTGCCCATTTTGTTGAGCGGTTTTCCCCGGGAAATTCCGGGCAGATCGAGGGGCACGATGCAGATTCCTCCGCCGGACATACCCATCGAAGGGTCGATGGTCAAATAGACGGCGGCATGAGAAGCCACCGTGCCCATGGAGACCCAGGCCGCTTTCTGCCCGTTTAAGATCCATTCGCCGTTTTCCCTGCGCGCCCTTACCTGGCCGGCGATCTGCACATTTTTAAACTGGGCTGTATTGCAGGCCAGGGTGTCGGAGCCGTGCTCCGGTTCGGTAATTGCCCAGCAGCCGGTATATTTGCCCTCGGTGTCGTTGCAGAAAGGAAGGATAATGTTGTCGATTAAAAATTCCGTGGGCACCATGGAAGAAAGGAAAGCCGGAAAACAGCATACCCCCAGGGCGATTGTCAAATCACAGGCTCCCCAGCCCATCTCTTCAGACACCATGTTTACCTCCAGGGGGGACAAGCCCAGCCCACCGTATTCTTCGGGGATGAGTATTTTGTGCAGGCCCAGCTTGTAGGCCTCCTTCAAGTAGGTCCAGAACTCCGAATCGGGGGCGGTAACTTCTTCGGGAGGCAAAGAATCCAGGTTTGTGCTGACGGGGCGCATTACTTCGCGGGCAAATTTTTGCACGGTATCGCGAAGCATTAACTGCTCATCAGAAATGTCAAGCTCCAGATCAAGGTAAGCCAATTGTTTCACTCCTCTCCTCCAATCAGGCGTCCAGCCTGTGGATCGTGCCTTCATTTTTTTGCAGGGCTTCCCGCAGTATCCGGTCCAGCGGCTTTTCAGAAATTGTTTTAGGAATTTCTTCCACTACCTGCAGGTAAGTAGGTATAAAATTCGCCGCCAGCTCTTCCCGGCATTTTTCCAGGATTTTAGCGGGGTCGATGGTTTTGCCTTCAAAAGGGGTTACCGCCGCCACCAGGTCGCTTTCACCGGGGGCGCCGGAAGCGGCCGGGATGCCGTACACGCAGACTTCGCTGACCGTCGGATGTTCGCCGATCACCTTTTCTACGTCGCCGGGCTGGATAAAGTCGCCGGCCCGGCGCAGTTCTTCACCTTTGCGGCAATCAAAGTAGTACCAGCCTTCTTTGTCCCGGTGGACCATATCACCGGTGCGCAGCCAGCCGCCCCTGGTTTTTTCTTTTGATGCTTCGGGCAGGCCCAGGTAATCGACCCTGGTTTCGCCTTTGAGCAGGCGGCAGATTAGCTCACCGGTTTGACCGGGAGGCAGTTCGTTGTCGTTTTCATCGACTACTTTAAATTCCATGATGCCAGGCACCGGCTTGCCGAAAGAGCCGATCGGGCCCCTGCCGATCGGTTTGTAGGCGAATCCGCCTTCGACAGAACCGTACCATTCCAATATTTTGACGTTAAAGCGCTTTTCAAAGGCTTCCCAGATGGCGGCGGGTGTTCCGGCGCTGATTACCTTTTTGACCGGGTTGTCGGCATCGTCTTCACGGGGCGGTTCGCTGTAGATGGCTGACATCATACCCCCGAGGAGAGAAAACGAAGTACAGCCGTAGCGGCGGCAGATCTCCCAGATCCGGCTTTTGGTGAAGCGGGGGCTGAATACCGCCTTTATTCCGGAATAGAGGGCGGGAAACAAGGTTACCGCCTGGGCGTTGCCGTGGGTAAGTGAAAGGCCGTTGTATAAAATGTCGTCTTTTTTATACTGCCAGACCAGGCGGGTCAGTATGTTAAAGAGGCCGGTGCGGTTGTTGCGGATCATTACGCCCTTGGGGGGTCCCGTTGTGCCCGAAGTATAGATAATCTGCATCGGGTGCCGCACGTCCATGATTTGCTGATCCACCCTCTGCCAGGAGTCCTGCTCCAGGGCTTCATTGAGGGCGTGATGGCGATCGGAAACTGCGGTATTTTGCTCGGGACGGTAAGCAACCGTAACGAACTTAATCTGCGGGAGTTCATCCAAAACTTCTTCCAAAAAGGCCAGGCATTCACCCGAGACGATTACCGCTTTTGCTCCGCTGTTTTCCAGCAGGTACTTGAGACGTTCTCCCCGGTAGCGGGGATCGACGGGTACCGCCGGAGCGCCGATGGTCGTTCCGGCCAGTAGAGCATAGGCAAATTCAGGGTGGTTGCGCATGTAGACGGCAAAGCAGTCGCCTTTGTCGATGCCCCGGTCTGTCAGCAGGCGGGCCAGTTTGTTGGACCGGCTGTGCAGGTCTCCGTAGGTAAGAATGTCTTCACCGCCGGTTCCGTTTTCAAAAATGAAGATTTCCTTACCGGGCACCTCATCGGCTTTTAATTCCACAAAATGAGAAGCTATAACCTGGTTAAGATGCGCCTTGGACACAGCAGTTCACCTCACTCTTCGATGGCGCCGATGAAGCCCCGGTTGTAGGTGGGAAATTCCTTGTTGAAAATCTCTTCCCAGTATTCTGGTGTCCAGAACTTATGCCGGTCGAAATAGGGGTCTTTTTTGGCGGCGCTCACTGAGACGCTGACCACCAGGTCAACATCTTCAATAATTTCCATGGCCAGAGCGGCAAAGCCAAAGGTGCTGAACACCCGGCAGTGCAATCCCAGCCTCCAGGCGGCACAGGCCGCGGCGCTGGCGGCCAGGTTCATGTTGATATTTCTGAACTGACAGCTTGGGCCGCGGGCGGTCAGCGATTCCATCTGCTCGGCCCGGTTAAGTTCGCGGCAGGTGCGGTAACCACAGGCCCCACAGTCGTAGTTGAAATAAGACCTGCGCTTGTCGCCGATAATCAGCAGGGAGCATGGCTCTTTGATCAGGTCGATCATATGCCTGCCGTCCCGGGCGGCCAG